>DATEPM010000046.1:0-2407 GCA_035273185.1 Gemmatimonadaceae bacterium | reverse complement strand
CGAGCCGCGCCCGCAGCTCTACAACCGCGTGGTGACGCGGGAGGCGAAGACCCGCGCGGGGATGTTCAAGGTGCACCAGGTGGGCAGCCGGCTGCTCTTCGAGATCCCGGCGAAGGAGCTCGATAAGGACATGCTCATGGTGGGCCGGTACGCGGCCGCGGCCGCCGCGAACCCCAACCAGCCGGGCGGCGGCTTCGGCGAGTACGGCGGCGACGAGTTCGGGGAGCGCACGCTCAGCTGGGAGCGCAACGGCAACCGCGTCATCCTGCGCTCGCCCTCCTTCGCCATCACCGCCGACACCTCGCTCTCCGTCTACCGCGCGGTGCAGGCGTCCAACTACGCGCCCATCATCGGCGTCTTCAACGTCGAGGCCTACGGCCCCGACAGCGCGGCGGTCATCGACGTCACGCGGCTGTTCACCACGTCCGTGCCCGAGTTCGCGGCCATCCGGGGCACCATCGACGCCGCGCGGTCGTACGTGGAGCGCGCGGTCGCCTTCCCCGACAACGTCGAGATCGAGGCGACGCAGACCGGGACGCCGGCGCCGCAGCGCAATCCGTTCAACCCCACGCCGGCCCCCACGTCCCAGGGTCCGCAGCTCGCGCAGAGCGTGCTCGCGCACTGGAGCATCGTGCGCCTGCCGGAGCAGCCGATGATGCCGCGCCGCTTCGACGAGCGCGTCGGCTTCTTCTCCATTCGCAAGGTGGACTTCGGCGCCGAGCAGCGCGCCGCCGAACGGCAGTACATCACGCGCTACCGGCTGGAGTGCTCCGACCGGCGCGAGGGCGATCTCTGCTACCCGAAGAAGCCCATCGTCTACTACGTGGACCCGGCCACCCCCGATCGGTGGAAGCCGTGGATCCGGAAAGCCATCACCGACTGGCAGCCGGCCTTCGAGGCGGCGGGGTTCAAGGACGGCATCATCGCCCAGGATCCGCCCGCGAACGATCCCGACTGGTCGCCGGAGGACGTGCGCCACACGATGATCCGCTGGCTCCCCTCCACCGTGGAGAACGCGGTGGGCCCGCACGTGAGCGACCCGCGCACCGGCGAGATCCTCAACGGCTCGGCGCGCATCTTTCAGAACGTGCTCAACCTGCAGCAGAGCTGGTACTTCACGCAGGCGTCGCCGCTGGACCCGCGCGCCCGCAAGCTGCCGATGCCCGACTCGCTCATGGGCCGGCTGCTGGAGTTCGTCGTGGCGCACGAGATCGGCCACACCATCGGCCTGCAGCACGATCAGATCGGCAGCTCGGAGTATCCCGCGGACAGTGTGCGCAGCGCCAGCTGGGTGCACCGGATGGGGCACAGCCCCAGCATCATGGACTACTCGCGCTTCAACTACGTGGCGCAGCCCGAGGACAGCATCCCCATCGAGGACCTCATCCCGCGCGTGGGCCCCTACGACAAGTGGGCCATCGCGTGGGGATACAAGGCCATCCCCGGCGCGCACACGCCTGACGAGGAACGCCCCACCCTCGATGCGTGGGCGCGCGTGCAGGACAGCATCCCCTGGTACCGCTTCTCCGCGAACAACGAGGGCGGCTACGGCACGCTCAACGAGGCGGTGGGCGACGCCGACCCGGTGAAGTCCACCGGCTACGGCTTCAAGAATCTGCAGCGCGTGGTGGGCTACATCTCCGGCGCGGCCACCCGGCCCGGTGAGGACAACAGCGATCTCGAGGAGCTGTACGACCGCACCGTGGGGCAGTGGGCCACCGAAGCGGGCCACGTCGCCACGGTGGTGGGCGGCGAGTCGGTGCAGTACAAGTCCGGCAGCCAGCCGGGTGCGGTGTACACGCCGCTCTCGCGCGCGCGTCAGGCGGAGGCCATGCGCTTCATCAACGAGAACGTGTTCCGCACGCCGGCCTTTCTCATCCGGCCGGAGATCGCGCAGCGCATCGAGGCGAACGGCATGATCAGCCGCATCGACAACGCCCAGGCCCGCGTGCTCTCGTCGCTGCTGGACGACCAGCGCATGAACCGGCTGATCGAGAACGAGGCCCTTGCCCCCAGCAGGGCGCAGGCGTACTCCCTGGCCGACATGCTGGACGATATGCGCCGCGGCGTCTGGACCGAGCTCTCCGCGCCGCAGGTGTCCATCGATGCCTATCGACGCGCGCTGCAGTCCACGTATCTCACCCAGGTGGACCGGAAGCTCAACCCGCCCGCGCCCAATCCGGCACAGGTCGCGGCGCTCGCGGCCCGCGGCATCCGCCTCCAACCGCTGGCGGAGGACGCCCGCTCCACCCTGCGCGGCGAGCTGGTGTCGCTGCGCGACGAGATCCGCCGGGCCATCCCCCGCGCCGCCGACCGCGAAACCCGCCTGCACCTCCAGGGCGCCGACCATCGCATCGGGGACATCCTGGAGCCGAAGAAGTAGGGCAGAGGGCAGAGGGCAGAGGGC
>DATEPM010000045.1:0-3702 GCA_035273185.1 Gemmatimonadaceae bacterium | reverse complement strand
CTTCTCCAGCCGTTTGGCCTCGTCGGCGTCGATCGCCTGCTGCGCCTTCTCCACCAGCGTGACGACGTCGCCCTGCTGCAGGATGCGTCCCGCCATGCGGTCGGGATGGAAATCCTCCAGCGCGTCGGGCTTCTCGCCGACGCCGATGTACTTGATCGGCTTCTTCGTGACACCGTAGATGGAGAGCGCCGCGCCGCCGCGCGCGTCCCCGTCCATCTTCGTGAGCACGACTCCGGTGACGTGCAGCCGCTGATCGAACCCTTCGGCGATGTGCACCGCGTCCTGTCCCGTCATGCCGTCGGCCACGAGCAGGATCTCGTCGGGATGCACCGCCTGCTTCAGCCGCTCCAGCTCCTGCATCATCTCATCGTCGATCTGCAGCCGGCCCGCGGTGTCGATGATGACCACGCGCTCGCGCGCCCGCCGGGCAGCCTCGATGCCCGCCTTCGCGATCTTCACGACGTCGCTGCTGCCCCGGTCCGCGTGCACCGGCACGTCCAGCTGCTGTCCGAGCGTCTCGAGCTGGTCGATGGCGGCCGGCCGGTAGACGTCGGCGGCGACGAGGCGCGTCGGCTTGCCCTCCGCCTTCAGCTTGCGCGCGAGCTTCGCCGCGGTGGTCGTCTTGCCCGACCCCTGCAGCCCCACCATCAGCACGACGGTGGGCGGGACGGTGCTCAGCTTCAGCCCCTCGCGCCGCTCGCCGAGCATCGCGGTGAGCTCGTCATAGACGATCTTCACCAACTGCTGCGCGGGGGACACCGTGCGCACCTGTGCGACGCCGGCGGCGCGCTTCTCCACCCGCTCCAGGAACTCGCGGGTGAGCTTGAAGTTCACGTCGGCTTCGAGCAGGACGCGCCGGACCTCGCGCAGCCCTTCCTTGATATCGGCTTCACTCAGCACGCCGCGCCCGCGCAGGCGCGCGAATGTGGCCTCGAGTTTCTCACTCAGCTCGTCGAACATAGCCGTTAAACGTAAGTGAGCGCGGAGGATGGGACAAGTTGTGCGGTCTGGCAGCGCTGCTGCGAGCGGGAGCGGTGCGGGTCTCGGTCGCCGCCGCCGTTCTGCCCATCGAGCCGCCCGGTTCGCTTGACGAGTGGCGCACTCGCGCGTCCTTGCTATACCGTCGCCGGCGCGGCCGGCGCTCCTTCCACACTATTAGCGACCGCGCGCGAGTCGTTACCTTCCTCCTCATGGCCAAAGCCCAGCGAAAGGAAGAGATCTTGAAGTCCGAGCTGCCGCCGACGCTCCCCCTGATGGCGCTGCGCTCCACCATCGTCTACCCACTCGGCACCATCGCGGTGCAGATGGGTGCCCCGGAAAACCTGGCGTTGCTGCGCGCGCACGACGAGGCGGGGCTGATCGTCGCCCTCGTCGTGGCGAGCGGGGATCACGACGAGCCGATCGAGTCGCAGAAGTTCCTCGGCCGCGTCGGCGTCGCGGCACGGGTGCACGAGCGCATCAACCTGCCGGGCGACACGGTGCAGATCACCCTGCAGGGGCTGCGCCGCATCGTCGTGGACGAGGTGGTGCAGTCGGAGCCATATCCGGTCGCCACCGTGCGCCCCGCCAAGGAGACGCCTGCCGACCCCGCCGAGGTGGAAGATCTGGTCACCCGCGTGGTGACCGCCGCCGAAACGCTCGCGGAGCTGGTGGACCGAATCCCCGACGAGGTGCCGGCCATCCTCAAGATGAACGTCTCCGATCCAGGGCGGTTCGCCGACCTGGCGGCGACGAACATGAACTTCCGCATCGCCGACAAGGATGAGGTGCTGCAGCGGCTGGATGTGGGCCAGCGGCTGCGCTTCATCCTGAGCCGGCTGGAGCGCGAGGTGGCGCGCGCACGAGTGATGGAAGACGTGAAGCGCCAGACCGAGATCAAGATCGAGCAGCACCAGCGCGAGTTCTACCTGCGCCAGCAGCTGCGCGCCATCCAGGCGGAGCTCGGTGAGGCGGATCCCGGGGAGAAGGAAGCCATCGAGATCCTGAAGAAGATCGACGAGGCGGAGCTGCCCGAGAAGGTGGGGCAGGAAGCGCGGCGCGAGACGGAGCGCATGCGCATGCTCTCGCCCGCATCCAGCGAGTATCAGGTGGTGCGCACCTATCTCGATTGGGTGCTGTCGCTCCCCTGGAACAAGCGCTCGGGGCAGGAAGAGATCGACCTCAAGCACGTGCAGCAGGAGCTGGACGCGGGCCACTACGGGCTGGACGAGGCGAAGGAGCGCATCATCGAGTTCCTCGCCGTGCGCAAGCTGCGGGGCGGCGACCCGCACGGCCCGATCCTCTGCTTCGTCGGGCCGCCGGGCACGGGCAAGACCTCCCTGGGTGCGGCCATCGGCAAGGCGATCGGCCGTGAGTTCTACCGCATCTCCGTGGGCGGCGTGCGCGACGAGGCCGAGATCCGCGGCCACCGGCGCACGTACGTGGGCGCGATGCCGGGCCTCATCATTCAGGCGCTGCGCCGCGTGCAGGTGAAGGACCCCATCCTGATGATCGACGAGATCGACAAGATGTCGGGCGGGGGGCCGAGTGGCGATCCGACGGCGGCAATGCTCGAGGTTTTGGACCCCTCGCAGAACAACGCCTTCGTGGACCACTACCTGAACCTGCCCTTCGATCTGTCGGCCTGTCTGTTCATCTGCACGGCCAACAACCTGTACGACATCCCCGGCCCGCTGCGCGACCGCATGGAGGTCATCAAGATCGCGGGCTACACCGTGGAGGAGAAGGTCGAGATCGCGTGGCGCTACATGCTCCCGCGCCTGCTGGAGGAGCACGGGATCACCGACAAGGACATCCAGTTTACCGACGAGTCGCTGTCGTTCATCAGCAATCGCTACTCGCGCGAGGCGGGGCTTCGCAACTTCGAGCGCAACCTGGCGGCCATCATGCGCAAGCGCGCCCGCGCGAAGGCCGAGGGCGAGGAGGGCGCGTGGGTGATCGACGTGGACCGGGTGGAGGAGATCCTCGGCATCCCGCGGTATGCGGTGGAGGAGGCAGAGAAGGTGCCGGAGGTGGGCGTCGCCACCGGCCTCGCCTGGACGGCCACCGGCGGCGATCTCATGATCATCGAGGCGCTGAAGATGCCGGGCACCGGACGTCTCACCGTGACGGGCCAGCTCGGCGACGTGATGCGCGAGAGCGTGGACGCCGCGTACTCGTACGTGCGCTCGCGCGCCGCGCAGCTCGGGATCCCGGATTCCGACTTCCGCGAGTACGACCTGCACATCCATCTCCCGGCAGGCGCCATCCCGAAGGACGGCCCGAGCGCGGGGATCACCCTCACCCTCACGATCGCCAGCACCCTCAGCGGCCGGCCCATTCGCCGCGACGTGGCGATGACCGGTGAGGTGACGCTGCGCGGGAAGGTGCTGGAGATCGGCGGCGTCAAGGAGAAGGTGCTCGCCGCCTATCGCGCCGGCCTGCGCGAAGTGATCATGCCCAAATCCAACGAGAAGGACCTGCGCGACGTGCCCGCCGAGGTGAAGCAGAACATGGCGTTCACCTTCGTGGAGCGCATGGACGAGGTGCTGCATCTCGCACTCATGCCGACACCCCTCGGCGTCGCCGACGTCGAACCCGAGCCCTCCGCGGGGATCGCCGGCCCGTCCACGCGGGCGAGCAGGGAGGAGCCGATCAGCGCACGCGGAGCGCCGGACTGGTCCGAATGACGATATACGGATGAGGCGGATGAACTACCCGGAT
>DATEPM010000044.1:0-7578 GCA_035273185.1 Gemmatimonadaceae bacterium | reverse complement strand
CCCGGCGGGCGCGGCGCGACGCGGCTCGCGATGAGCTCCTGGGAAGTCTGGCAGCCGATCCTCGCCCACGCCCCCGAGGCAACCGTGACCGCGCTGCTGGCGCTGGAGCGGTCCGCGGCGGCCATTCGCGTCGCGCTCGAGCGCCGCGACTGGAAGGCGCTGGAGTCCGACTGGGAGGCGGCGCGCCGGTGGCGCACCACACTGGAGACCGGGGTGTCAGAATGAGAGTGGAGGGCACGCTGCGGGTACCGGGCGACAAATCGATCTCGCATCGCGCGCTGATTCTCGCCGCGCTGTCGGAGGGGAGCACGCGCGTCGAGGGCATTCTCGAATCGGCGGACGTTCACTCCACGGCCCGGGTGCTGCGCGCGCTCGGCGTGGACGTTCCCGCCCTCTCGAGCGATTTCGTGATCCGGGGGGCGGGGGTGCGCGGCCTGCGCGCCCCCGCGGAGCCGCTGGATTGTGGGAACAGCGGCACGACCACGCGGCTGATGGCGGGCGTGGTCGCCGCACTGCCATTCACCGCGGAGTTCGTCGGCGACGCGAGCCTGAGCCGGCGCCCGATGAAGCGCATCGCCCGGCCGCTGGAGGCCATGGGTGCCGTGGTCGAGCTGCCCGCGCACGGCGGCCTGCCCATGACCGTGCGCGGCGGAGATCTGCACGACCTGCATTGGCACAGTGAGATCGCGAGCGCGCAGGTGAAGAGTGCACTGCTGCTGGCGGGCGTGGCGTCGGGGGTGCGGGTGGAGTACGAGGAGCCAGCCCGCTCCCGCGATCACACCGAGCGCATGCTCGCCGCCCGCGGGGTGTCCGTGGAGACGCGCGGCACGCACGTGATCCTCCCGGCGGGCGCGCGCCGCCTGCAGGCGACCCCCACCGCGGTGCCGGGGGATCCCTCGTCCGCGGCCTTCTTCGCGGGGCTCGCCGCGCTGGCCGACGTCGGCACGCTGGTGCTGGAGGACGTGTGCGTCAACGAGACGCGCACCGGCTTTCTCGAGGTGCTGCGGCGCATGGGCGCGCACGTCGAATTCGACCGGACCGTCAGCGCGGGGGGCGAGTGGGTCTCCCCGGTGGTGGTCTCGCCGCATCCCCTTCGGGGGGTGTCCGTCGGGCAGGCGGAGGTACCCGGGATGATCGACGAGCTGCCGCTGCTCGCCTGCATTGCCACCCGGGCGGAGGGCGAGACCGTGATCACCGGCGCCGCGGAGCTGCGCGTGAAGGAGAGCGATCGCATCGCCACGGTGGTGGGCAACCTGCGGGCGCTGGGCGCCGACGCGGACGAGCTGCCGGACGGTATGAGAGTTCGTGGGTCAGCGGCGCGCCTGCATGGCCGGGTGCAGACGCATGGCGATCACCGGATCGGCATGGCCTTCGGCGTGCTCGGCGCCGTGCGCGGCAACGACATCACCGTGGACGATCCCGGCTGCGTGGCAGTGTCGTATCCGACCTTCTGGACCGACCTCGTGCGCGTGGTCAGGCCGTGACGCGCCGCCCTGGCCGGCTTCCTCGATGACCGACCGGCACTCCCGCGACCGCCATGCCGCGCCGCCGACGCCCCACGCCGGACATCGCGTGATCGCGATCGACGGGCCGGCGGCATCGGGCAAGTCCTCGACGGCGCACTGGGTGGCGCAGCGGCTCGCCTTCCGGCACGTGGATTCGGGCGCCCTGTACCGGGCCGCGACGGCCGCGCAGCTGCGGGCGGGCGGCGCGGTGCCGCCGGAGCAGTGGACGGAGGAGGACGTCTGCCGCAGCGCGCGCGACGTGCGGCTCGTGCCGCACGGCACGTCCTTCGCGCCGGTGATTGGAGGGGAGCGTATGGACGAGGAGCTCCGCGGGGCCGGGGTGACCCTGCACGTGTCGCGCGTCGCCAGCATGCCGCGCGTGCGCGAGTGGGTGAACGAGCGGGTGCGCGAGGCGGCGCGCGATCACGATGTGGTGGTGGACGGCCGCGACATCGGCACGGCGGTGTTCCCGCATGCCGATCTCAAGGTGTTCCTGATCGCGGATCCCTGGGAGCGGGCGCGCCGGCGGCTCACGCAGCGGCTGGGGCGCAGCCCGGCCGAGGAGGAGATCGCGGAGGAGACCGGCCGTCTGGTGCAGCGCGACGCGAGCGACGCGACCCAGACCGTGCAGGCGAAGGATGCCGTGCTCATCGACACGACGTACCTGACCCAGGAGGAGCAGGTGGAGCGGATCGTGGCGCTGGCCAAGGCCGTAAGTCATCGTGAAGACACGACTTCGGAGGTTGACGCGAGCGGCGGAACCGGTTAGCTTGAAAGGTTCACCGCTTCGGACGCCGCCAATGCGGGCGGCCCGGGGCTGTTGTCGTTTCCACCACATCTGACTCGGCGCGGCGAGGCCAGAAACCCGCGACTCAGGAGACCCTGCTTCAGTATGTCTGAATTGCAAACCCCCACAACCGGCACGATCACGGAGCGCGAACGGCGCGATGCGCTGCGCGGCCAGCTTCGTCCGCTTGCCAACCGCCGTCCCGAGCTCTACGACGAAGACGAATACACGTCCGACGATTATGAGCGCATGATGGAGCTGTATCAGGGCTCCATGGCGTCCATCGACGAGGGTGAGATCGTCAAGGCGAAGGTGCAGTCGGTCACCGACACCACCGTCGTCCTGGACATCGGATTCAAATCGGAAGGCACCATCGCGCGCGAGGAGTTCAAGGATCTCGAGCCCATCAAGCCGGGCGACGAGGTGGAGGTGCTGCTCGAGCACCTGGAAGACCAGGAAGGCGCGGTCGTCCTTTCGAAGAAGAAGGCCGATTTCATGCGGGTCTGGGAGAAGATCCGCGTTGCGTACGAGAGCGACCAGCCCGTGGAGGGCACCCTCGTCAAGAAGATCAAGGGCGGCGTCGTGGTGGACCTCATGGGCGTCGACGCGTTCCTGCCCGGATCGCAGATCGCGCTCCGCCGCGTCCCCAACATCGACGAGCTGCTCGGCCAGAAGTTCGAGTTCAAGATCATCAAGCTGAACAAGCGCCGGCGCAACATCGTCGTGTCGCGGCGGGTGATCCTGGAGAACGAGCGGGCCGGGAAGCGCGAGAAGCTCATGAAGGAGCTGCAGAAGGATCAGGTGCGGAAGGGCGTGGTGAAGAACATCACGGACTTCGGCGCCTTCATCGACCTCGGTGGCGTGGACGGCCTGCTGCACATCACGGACATGTCGTGGGGCCGCATCTCGCATCCGTCGGAGCTCGTCTCCATCGGGCAGGAGCTCGAGGTCAAGGTCCTGGACATCGACTGGACCCGCGAGCGCATCTCGCTCGGGCTCAAGCAGCTGCAGAGCTATCCGTGGAAGGACGTGGCCGAGAAGTACCCGGTCGGCACTCGGGTGACCGGGAAGGTCGTCTCGATCACGAACTACGGCGCGTTTATCGAGCTGGAGCCGGGGATCGAGGGACTGGTGCACATCAGCGAGATGAGCTGGACGCGCAACGTGCGGCATCCCTCCAAGCTGGTGTCCATCGGCGAGACCATCGAGGCGGTGGTGCTGAAGGTGGATCCCACCGAGGAGAAGATCTCGCTGGGCATGAAGCAGACGGAGCAGGATCCCTGGATGGTGCTGCCGCTGAAGTATCCGGTCGGAACACGCATCAATGGAAAGGTGCGCAACCTCACGAGCTTCGGCGCGTTTGTCGAGATTGAACCGGGGATCGATGGGTTGATCCATATTTCCGATATGAGCTGGACCAAGCGGGTGCAGCATCCGTCCGAGGTGGTGAAGAAGGGCGACTCGGTGGACGTGGTCATCCTCAATATCGACTCGGAGAACAAGCGCATCTCGCTGGGGCTCAAGCAGGCGGAGGAGGATCCGTGGCTCCGCATCGGTGAGACGTACCCGGTCGGCACCGATCTCGCCGGCCGCGTGGTGCGGCTGATGGAGAAGGGTGTGGTGGTGGACATCGGCAACGACATCGAGGGCTTCGTGCCCATCAGCCAGCTGGGCACCACGGCGAACATCACGTCGCCGGCCGAGGTGGTGTACGAGGGGATGAATCTCGAGATGCGCGTGCTCGAGGTGGACCCGATCCACCGGCGCATCGTGCTCGCGGTGACGGCGATTCCCGAGGATCAGCCGCCGCGTCCCGCGGAGCCGTCCAAGGTGCTGCCGATGGAGGACACGCACGACGGCGGCGGTGTGCACGTCGGCGACATCCCGCAGATGGAGGGCTGACGCGCCGGCCAGCACGCGCCGTCATGCCGCTGAAACAACGTGAAGCGCTCCGGAGCCGCGGCTCCGGAGCGCTTCACGTTTTCGTCATCGAGAGATAGACTTTCGAGCCTATGACCATGCGCGAGAAGCTGGAGATGCTGGAGCGCCGCATCGCCGAATCGGAGCTCGGCGGCGGGCGCGATCGCCTGGCGGCGCAGCACCAGAAGGGCAAGCTCTCCGCACGCGAGCGCCTGGATCTGCTGCTCGACGAGGGCAGCTTCGTCGAGCTCGACCGGTTCGTGGTGCACCGATCCAGCGACTTCGGGCTCGAGGAGCAGCGGGTCTACGGCGACGGCGTCGTCACCGGCTATGGCCGTATCGACGGGCGCCTGGTGTACGTGTTCTCGCAGGACTTCACCGTCTTCGGCGGCTCGCTGTCCGAGGCGTTCGCGGAGAAGATCTGCAAGATCATGGATCTCGCGATGCGCAACGGAGCACCGGTGATCGGCCTGAACGACAGCGGCGGGGCGCGCATCCAGGAAGGCGTCGTCTCGCTGGGCGGCTACGCTGACATCTTTCTGCGCAACACCCTGGCGTCCGGCGTGGTGCCGCAGATCTCGGCCATCCTGGGCCCCTGTGCCGGCGGGGCGGTGTACTCGCCGGCGATCACCGACTTCACCTACATGGTGCGCGGCAGCTCTTACATGTTCGTCACGGGCCCCAACGTCGTGAAAACCGTGACGCACGAGGACGTCTCGATGGAGCAGCTGGGCGGCGCGGACACGCACGCCGCCACGTCGGGCGTGGCGCACTTCGCGTACGATTCGGAACCCGCGTGCCTGCAGGCCATTCGCGAGCTGCTGCACTTCATCCCGTCGAACAACGTGGACGACCCGCCGCGCGGCGCGGGGCGCGATCCGCGCGACCGGCGCGACGAGGTGCTGCGCGACGTGGTCCCCGACAACGCGAACAGGCCGTACGACATGCACGACGTGATCCGGCGCGTGATCGACGACGGCGCCTTCTACGAGGTACAGCGCGACCATGCGCAGAACATCCTGTGCGGCTTCGCGCATCTGGGCGGCCTGAGCGTCGGCATCGTTGCGAACCAGCCCGCGGTGCTGGCGGGCGTGCTGGACATCAGCGCCTCGCTCAAGGCCGCGCGTTTCATCCGGTTCTGCGACGCGTTCAACATCCCCGTGGTGACCTTCGTGGACGTGCCGGGATTCCTGCCGGGCG
The DNA here is from genome assembly GCA_035273185.1 of Gemmatimonadaceae bacterium. GTDB lineage: Bacteria > Gemmatimonadota > Gemmatimonadetes > Gemmatimonadales > Gemmatimonadaceae > AG2. The sequence continues at coordinate 2,166 of DATEPM010000044.1, read as the reverse complement.
TGGCGCAGGAGCACGGCGGCATCATCAAGCACGGCGCCAAGCTGCTCTTCGCCTACTGCGAGGCGACCGTGCCGAAGCTGACGGTGATCACGCGCAAGGCGTATGGCGGCGCCTACGACGTGATGTCGTCCAAGCACATCCGCGGCGACTACAACGTGGCGTGGCCCACGGCGGAGATCGCGGTGATGGGGCCCAAGGGGGCGGTGGAGATCCTCTTCCGCCGGGAGATCAACGAGAGCGCCGATCCTGCCGGCGTGACCGACGCTCGGCTGGCGGAGTACGCCGAAAAGTTCGCGAATCCGTACGTGGCCGCCGGGCGGGGCTACGTGGACGACATCATCGATCCGCGCGACACGCGGCCGCGGCTGATCGACGCGCTCGAGACGCTGCGCTCCAAGCGCGCCACGAACCCGCCCAAGAAGCACGGGAATATCCCGCTCTGATGTTCGCCCGGGTGCTGGTCGCGAATCGCGGCGAGATCGCGCTGCGCATCGTCCGCGCCTGCCACGAGCTGGGCGTCGAGGCGGTCGCGGTGTACAGCGAGGCCGACGAGCACGCGCCGCACGTGCGCGAGGCCGACGTCGCGGTGCCCATCGGCGCGGCGCCGTCGGCCGAGAGCTACCTGGCTGGTGAACGGATCATCGAGGCGGCGCGACGCGCCCGGGCCGAGGCCATCCATCCGGGCTACGGGTTTCTCTCGGAGCGGGAGTCGTTCGCGCGGGCGGTCCGCGAAGCGGGGCTGGTGTTCATCGGTCCGCCCGCCGAGGCCATCGCGGCCATGGGGAACAAGACCGCCGCGCGGCAGCTCGTGATCGCTGCCGGCGTGCCCGTGGTGCCAGGTACGACGGAAGCGGTGCGCGACGCGTCCGAGGCGCAGGCGGCGGCCGAGCAGTTCGGGTATCCCGTGTTGCTCAAAGCCGCCGCCGGCGGGGGCGGGAAGGGAATGCGGGTAGTGCGCGAGGCGGGCGAGCTCGCCTCCGCGCTCGAGTCGGCCCGGCGCGAGGCGCGCAATGCCTTCGGCGACGATGCCGTGTACGTGGAGAAGTACATCGTCGGTCCACGGCACGTGGAGATCCAGGTGCTGGGAGACCAGCACGGCACCATGCTCTCGCTCAACGAGCGGGAGTGCTCGATCCAGCGGCGGCATCAGAAGATGATCGAGGAAGCGCCCAGCGTCGCGGTGACGCCCGAGCTGCGCGCGCGCATGGGAGCGACGGCGGTGCGGGCCGCGCAGGCGGCGGGATACGTGAACGCGGGCACCTGCGAGTTCCTGCTGGACGGCGACGGAAACTTCTACTTCCTGGAGATGAACACGCGGCTCCAGGTGGAGCATCCGGTCACGGAGCTGGTCACGGGACTGGATCTCGTCCAGTGGCAGCTGCGGATCGCGGCGGGCGAGCGGCTGCCCTTCGCACAGAGCGACATCGTACCGCGCGGCTGGTCGATGGAGTGCCGCATAACGAGTGAGGACCCCGCCAACGGCTTTCTGCCGTCAACGGGACGTATCACGTACCTGCACCTCCCCAGTGGGCCGGGGGTGCGCTGGGACGGCGGCATCGAGGTGGGCAGCGAGGTGAGCCTCTTCTATGATCCGCTGCTCGCGAAGCTGATCGTCTGGGCGCCCACGCGCGAGCTCGCGGTGGAGCGCATGCACCGCGCGCTCATGGAGCTCACCGTCGAGGGGGTGGAGACGTCGCGCGACTTTCACCTGCGGGTGATGGAGGACGAGGAATTCCGGCGCGGCGCGATCGAGATCCAGTGGCTGGAGCGGCGCCTCGAATCCCTGATCAACATCAAGCCGCCCGCTCACACGGCGCGGACGGCAGCGCTCGTCGCCGCGTTGATCGCGGACCGCGACCGACAGAGTGGAAAACGGTCTGCGCCGGCAGCCGCGAGCGCTCAGCCGCCGGCTTCCTCGCAGGATGCGTGGACCCGCATCGCGCGGCTCGAGGCGCTGCGGTGACGACCGCGGACGTGGCGATCGAAAGTATCGCGGCCGGCGGCGACGGCGTCGCAAGACGCAATGGCGTCGTCGTGTTCGTGCCGCGCAGCGCGCCCGGCGACGTCGTGCGCGTGACGCTGGATGTCCGCAAACGCTTCGCGCGCGGCACGATCGAGGAAGTCACGACGCCGTCGGCCGATCGCGTCGACCCGCTGTGTTATCAC
>DATEPM010000043.1:0-15608 GCA_035273185.1 Gemmatimonadaceae bacterium | reverse complement strand
GACGTGGGGTTCGGAATCCATACTCGTACCTCCCGAAATCCGTACGGGGCGCCGCGGGTGGGGTGTCACGCCGGGCGAGACATTTGGAGCAAAAGAGTGTATAATGGAAGCAGCGGACCGGGGCCGCTCGCGCGGTTGCTTGCGACCGGCGCGCAGTTCCGCTCGCTTCACGTGGCGCTCGCGCTCCCGATCGGGGCAGGCGAGCCGAGGAATGCTCCTCCGTGACGCGGCGGCGGGTGCCCCGTCTGTAAGAAAAGATCATCCAACCCAACACCGTACCACTTGTCTCAATCGCATCACGATTCACCGTACCGCGACGCACCGGCCACAGCGCATCCGGCGTCGCACGATGCCTCTCGTTCCGCTCGACGCCCGTCGCACAGCCGCTCCGCCGCCGCGCACCTCGCGCGTGAACCGCGCCCCAGCGCCAACGGAGCCTCGCCATCACGGAAGCACTCGAAGCCTGAGAGCTCGACCGGCACTCGCCGCCGGTCCTCGCGCCGATCGCGCCGGGGCTCGCCGTACGCGGCCAGCGCGCAGCTGACGTCGCATCCCACGAGCCGCGCTGCCTACGTCGAGACACGCCACTGGCTGCTGAAGCAGCACGGTCCGGTCTGCGCCTACTGCGGCGACCGCTTCGCCGCCGATTCCATGACGCTCGACCACGTGGCGCCGCGCCGCGGCCGAACCGCCTACGACCGGCGCGACAACCTGGTGCTGGCGTGTCCCGCGTGCAACGCCGCCAAGCGCGATCTCGCGCCGATGGCCTTCCTGCTGGCGCGCCGCAGCCGCGCCGTCCACCTGCTGCGCTACGGCACGCATCTCAGCCCGCTGCTCGTGGACATGGCGCGCTCGCTGGTGCCCGCTGGCGTGGCGACGACTGCCCCGCGCCCCGCGCTGGATCTGCCCGACTTCGACGACGACGAGTCGCCGTACCGCGACTGAGCTCGGGCCACTGTCCTGCCGGCACCGCCTGTCGGGCGCCGGATGCCGAGCTCAGAACTCGCGCCGCTTCATCTCGTCGAAGAACTGCTCGCGCTCCAGGTCCGTGTCGTCCGTCTCCGGACGGGTGAGCGTGGAGTCGTAGGCGCGCGGCGCCGGGCGCTTCTTCCGTGCCTTCTCCGCGGCCGCGATGTTCTTCTTGATCAGCTTCGCGAGCTGCTTCTCGTCCATGGCCAGCCTCATTCCGTCGGGTGATAGGCGTCCAGCGAGACCTTGAGGTCCTGTGTGAGCGATGCATCGCCGCGGACGATCGCGTCCCACGACAGCTCCGGGCCGTTGCGCTTCCCCTTCTCCACGACCTTCACGCCATCGGGAGAGATGGTGACGGTGTAGGCCTTCCCATGCAGCTCGATCTCGCGCTTGAGCGCCTTGTCGAGTCGTGTCGTCATGCGGAGTCCTCTTGGTCCGGAGAGTTCGTGAGCGGTGATCCCTGGCCGCCTCGCGCGGGATCGTCATCACGCTTCAGTATACACCCAAACGTAGCGAACGAGGACCGGCGGCGGGTGTGCCGCAGCGCACCAACCCGCCGCTCTCCCGCTTCCGCGGCGAAGCTGCTATGCTACCGCCCGATGGGTACCACGCGTCTCGAAGCCTTCAGCGACGGTGTGCTCGCCATCATCATCACCATCATGGTGCTGGAGCTGCGGGTGCCCCACGGCGCCACGCTCGCGTCGCTGCGTCCGGTGCTGCCGGTGTTGGCCAGCTATGTCCTCAGCTTCGTCTATCTGGGCATCTACTGGAGCAACCACCACCACATGCTGCACGTGACCCGGCGCGTGGACGGGGCCATTCTCTGGGCCAACCTGCACCTGCTGTTCTGGCTCTCGCTGGTGCCGTTCGTCACCGGGTGGATGGGGGAAAACCATTTCGCCCCCGGGCCGCTGGCGCTCTACGGCGTGGTGCTGCTCCTGGCGGCGATGGCCTACATGATCCTGCAGCGTGCGATCATCCTCAAGCAGGGGAGCGGCTCCGTGCTCGCGGCCGCGGTGGGACGAGATCTCAAGGGCAAGCTGTCGCCGATCCTGTACGTGCTCGCGATCCCGAGCGCCTTTCTCAGCCGGTGGATCGCGGGTGCGCTGTACGTTGCTGTCGCGGTGATGTGGCTCGTCCCCGACCGGCGCATCGAGCGCGCCATCGAGCGCGCGCCCGCGGCAGTGGATGCCTCGGCGTAGGGCGCGGCGGCTGATGGCCGCCTACGCTACGGAGCGGCAGGGCTGAAGCACCCGGTCTGCAATTTCACCCACGCTTGCTCTGGAAGAGCTCCACCGGGTTGCCGGCCGGGTCGTCCAGGAGGATCTGATCGCCGCCGATGCCGATCACGATCTCGTTGCGAAAGCGCACGCCGGCCCGGCGCAGCCGCTCCACCTCTTTCGCCAGGTCCGGCACCTCGATCTGAAAGCGATTCCACCCGCCGGGTGCCGGCACCCGGCCGTCGGGCATGGACTGCCCGCCGCCGCCGGCGCCGCTCGGGGCACTGAGCAGCAGCCGCAGATCGCCGCGCGCGAGCATCGCGAAGCTCGGCGCGGGATGCATCACGACGGTGAAGCCCAGATGCGACGTGTAGAACGCGATGGCCGCGTCCACGTCGTTCACGATGTAGCGAACGCTGACAGCTGGCATGGTTCTCGGTGTGTGCGTGCGGCCACGCCGGTCACGCGTTAGCTGCGCCGCTCGCCGGTACGGCCCTGCTTTCGCGGCGCGGTCTTCCTCACGGCCGTCTTGCGTGCGGCAGTCCGCTTCGTCGCGCCGCCCGTCACGATCCCACCGGGCTGCTCCAGCGAGCGCCACAGATACCAGCATGCTACCGTGCTGTGCGGGCTCCACTTCCTGCCGATGCGCCGGACGTCCTTCGGGCCCGGCTGCCTTCGCATCCGGTACGCGCGGCGGATGGCGTTCTGGATCCCGAGATCCAGCTCCGGCAGCACGTCGGGACGGCCCAGCCGGAACATGAGGAACATCTGCACGGTCCAGCGGCCGATCCCCTTCACGTGTGTCAGCCGGGCGATGATCTCCTCGTCGCCCAGCGCGTCGATCGCGGCATCGTCCAGGAGCACGCTGCCGCTCTCGACATGCGTCGCGAGATCCCTGAGATACGCGAGCTTCTGGCGCGAGAGGCCCGCGGCCCGCAGCGCCGCGTCAGGCGTGGCGAGCAGCTCCGCGGGCGCCGGTGGCCGCCCGCCGTACAGGGCCAGCACGCGCGCGTGAATGGTGCCGGCGGCCTTGCCGGAGAGCTGCTGGTACACGATCGATCGCATGAGCGCGTCGAAATGTGTGCCCTCGCGGCGCAGCGTGGCGCGGCAGGGGCCGACCCGCGCGATGACCGCCGCGAGCACGGGATCGGCGTGCTCGAGGTACTGAATGGCTTCGTCGTACACGTCAGGTCAGTGCGCGTGGGGCTCGGGTCGCCTGCGGCCGCGCGGCGCCGGTGGGCGACCCGTGCCGCCCGGCCGGCGCGGCTGGAGCTCCGGCTCCACGCTCTGCGCCACCGAACGCTCGGTTTCCACCCGGCGGCCTGCCCCGGAAAGATAGCGCCCAACCGCGCGGAGGTCGGCGAAGAACTCCCGCTCCGCCTGCGCCCGCGCCTCCCGGTCCGGCGCGCGCAGCACCGACGACGGATGCACGCTGGCGATCACGATGCCGCCAAAGGGCGCGGGGACGGGCTTTCCGCGCTCCCGGGTCACCCGGAAGGCCTTGCCGAGGAGCGACTGCGCCGCGGTGGCGCCCAGGCACACCACCACCGCCGGGCGCACCAGGGCGATCTCCGCCGCTAACCAGGGATGGCACGCGCGCACCTCGGCATCGTTAGGTTTCTTGTGGATCCGCCGCTTGCCGGTGCTGTTCCGCTCCCACTTGAAGTGCTTCACGGCGTTGGTGACGTACACGTCCCCGCGATCGATCCCCGCGTCCGCGAGCCCGCGGTCCAGCAGCTGCCCCGACGGGCCCACGAATGGCCGGCCGGCGCGGTCCTCCTGGTCCCCTGGCTGCTCCCCGACGATCAGCACGCGCGCCCCCTTGGGGCCCTCGCCGAACACGGTCTGGGTGGCGCACTGCCACAGGTCGCACCCGCGGCACCCGGCCGCTGCCGCACGGAGCTTCGGCAGCGTCGGGTGCGGCGGGATGAAATCGGCGGCGGATCCCGTGGCCGCTCGCGTTGCCGATCCCGTGGCGCGCCTCATTCTCACGCCCGCATGCGTCCGTTCTCCGCGCCGCCCGCTACGGGCGCGCCGCGGCGCTCCAGCTCCCGCGCCTCGCGGGTCTTCTCGCTGTTCTTCTCCGCCTCGTCGTGCTGCTGCCGGTCTTCCGCCAGCCGGCGGCCGCCCTCGCGGGGCATACCGGCCTCGGGCGACTGCTCCTGCGGGCTCCCCTCGGATTCCAGCCCTCCGCCGTGCTTGCCGTGCAGGTCATCGATGAATGCGCTGTGGGTCTTCGCCCCATGTTGCCCCTCGGCGTGCTGCTGCGGCCCCTTCTGCTCCCCCTTGCGTCTGCTCATGCTGCGCTCCTTCGCGTGGTCTGGTCTCCTGCCCTCCACGGGCAATCCCGGGGCCACGCCGCGGCCAGATGCCCGCGCCCACCGGCCGTAAGAGCTCTGTAAACGTTGCGTCCGGAGCGCGAAACGTGGTGATTTCCTCCGTAGAGTCGTACCACCTTTCAGGAGAGACTTCATGCGACCTCCCACCATCCGAACGCGAGTCGCCCTGCCTCATGGCGTGCTCGGCGCCGCGATCTGGCTCGCGGTTCCGGTCTCGCTCGCCGCCGCCCAGGCCAGAGCCTCCTCTCCCGCGCCCAGCCGCGGTGCCTTCGTCATCACCCTCGGCAACGACACCGTCGGCGTGGAGCAGTTCACGCGCAGCGCCAACCGGCTGGAGGGAGACATCATCCAGCGGGGTCGCGCCACGAGCGTGGGCCATTACGTGATCACCACGAACCCCGACGGCACGGCCCGCACCTTCACCTACACCGTGCACCGTGCCGACGGCACGGCGCCACCTAACGCGATACGGTCCGCGTCGGTCAGCTACGGTCCCGATACCGCGGTCACGACCATCGTCCGCGACTCCAGCATCACCATGCGCACCGCCGCGCGCGGCGCGTTTCCCTATCTCGGCAGCGCCTTCGGGCCGTACGAGCTCTTCCTGAGCCGCCTGCGCGCGTCGAGGCCCCCGACGGACAGTGGCAGCGTCACCCTGCTTCCGCCGGGCGCCCAGAGCACGCTGGAGTTCCCGGTGAAGTTCGTCGGCGGCGACACGGTGCGAGTGTGGTACTTCGGCTCGCCACAGATCGTGCTGCTCGACCGGCAGGGCCGCATCACCAGCGTGGACGCCACCCACACCACGGAGAAGTTCCGCACCATACGGCTGCCGTCGGTGAACATCGATGCGCTCGCCGCCGCATTCGCAAAGGAAGATGCCAGCGGCCGTGCCATCGGCGCACAGATGTCCCCCCGCGACACCGCGCGCGCCTCGGTGGGAGCGGCGAACATCTTCGTGGACTACGGCCGCCCGGCGCTGCGCGGGCGCGACGTGTGGCAGCACGGCGTGCTGGGCGACACCATCTGGCGCACCGGCGCCAATGCCGCCACCCAGTTCAGCACCAGCGCGGATCTCGTCGTCAAGGGCGTGACCGTGCCGGCGGGGAAGTACACGCTCTGGACGCACACCACGCCCACTGGCTATGAGCTGATCTTCAACAAGCAGACCGGCCAGTGGGGCACCGACTACGATCCGGCGCAGGACCTCGTGCGCATCCCGCTGGACGTCGCCACCGCGCCCGCTCCGGAGGAGCGCTTCACGGTTACCGTGGAGCAGGCCGGAGCCGGCGGCGTCATGCGTCTGGCGTGGGGACCGAAGGTGCTGTCCCTGCCGTTCATCGTGAAGTGAGCGGTGATGTCGCGCTTCCTGAACTATTTCTTTCGCGGGCTCATCGTCGTCGCCCCGGTGGCGGTGACGGTGTACGTCTGCGTCGCGCTGTTCCAGTGGATCGACCAGTGGCTCGGCTTCCGGATTCCCGGCGTGGGGTTCGTGCTCACCATCGCGCTGATCACGCTCGTGGGATTCCTGGCCTCGTCGCTGATCGCGCGCGGCTTGCTCGGCGCGGTGGAGCGCACCATGGAGCGACTGCCCTTCGTGCGGCTGCTCTATGGCTCCACGCGCGACCTGCTCAACGCCTTCGTCGGCGAGAAGCGGCGCTTTACCAAGCCGGTGCTGGTGACGCTGCTGCCCGGGAGCCGCACGCGCGTGTTCGGGTTTCTCACCCAGGAGACCCTCTCGGGTGTGGCCGAGGGCGGGCTGGTGACCGTGTACGTGCCGCAGTCGTACGGCTTCGCCGGCCAGTTGCTCGTCGTACCGGCCGAGCAGGTGGAGATGCTCAGCGCCGACAGCGCCGACGTGATGGCGTTCGTCATCTCGGGCGGGGTGACGCAGATGGACCGCTTCACCCCGGCCGCGGGCGCGGCCATCCCGCCGCGCGTGGCGGAGCCGAGCCGCTGAGGACGCCGGGTACGGATCTTCCCTGATGTCGCGCGCACATTCCGGCAGCCGGGCACGGCGGCGGAGGGCGAGCGATGACGGCACCAGAGCGCGAGGAGTCCGGCGGCCCGCAGGTGGGGACGCGCTACTCGGCGGACGAGATTCATGAGAACATTCTCCGCGCCGCTGACGAGGAGATGCTGCGGCCGGCGTCGAGCCTGGTGTGGTCGTCGCTGGGCTCGGGGCTGCTGATCGGCTTCAGCTTCCTGGCGGTGACCTTCCTCGCGCGCTTCTTTCCCCCTGCCATGCGCGAGATCGCGGCGGCGCTGGGCTATCCGCTCGGCTTCATCTTCGTCGTGCTGGGCCGGCATCAGCTCTTCACCGAGAACACCCTGGAGCCGGTGATACCCGTGCTCCAGCGGCACGACGCCCAGACCTTCGGCCGGTTGATGCGGCTGTGGGGGATCGTGCTTCCGGTGAACCTGATCGGGGCGCTGCTCTTCGCGCTGGTGCTCGCGCATACGGAGGTCGTGAAGACATCGATGCGGCAGCCGCTGCTCGAGGTCGCGCGGTCTGCCACGGAGGGCGGCATCGGGCTCGTGCTCTACAAGGCGATCTGGGCGGGGTGGCTCATCGCGCTCATGGCGTGGCTCATCGCGTCCACGCGCGAGACGATGGCGCAGCTCGTGATGGTGTTTCTCACGACGGCACCCATCGCGGCGTTCGGCTTCAAGCACTCCATCGCGGGCGCGGTGGAGGCGTTCTATCTCGCCGCCGTTGGCGGCGCGAGCTGGGGCGACATGCTCCTGCGCTTCGAGTTGCCGGCCGTGATCGGGAACATCATCGGCGGCGTGGTGCTCGTGGCGTTGCTGAACCACGGGCAGGTGCATTCCGAAGGGTAGATGCCTTCGGCTGGCCCCCATGAAAATCCGCCGGGCTGGCCACAATGCCGAAGGGGTGACGCATGAGGCGGATGCCAGCAGATGCTGCGGATCTCTCCTCGTGGCGCGAGCACGCCGATTCGCAACGAGCCGGGAGGAATGCTGTGGGAACGGCCGCGGGTAGCTCCTACTCGCCAGGAGACGCGTGCACGCCAGCACTGCTCGGCCGGTGTGCTGTTGTCAACGTTCATTCCGGCTCGTGGCGAGAGGAACTGTCCCGCCACGTGGAGCGATCCGCAGGATCCGGGTAGTTCATCCGCCGCATCCGTATACCCTTCGTCATTGGGGCCAGCCAAGCCACTACACCGGAGCTGTACCGCACGAATGACAGCGGCCGCGCTGCACCCTGACCTCGGCTACGGCGCCTCGATCGTGCGCCCCTGGCCGTAGCTCCAGTCCACCGTCTTCACCGTCCAGTCCTTTCCGAGCTTCCGGAGGGTGGCGCGGCTCCACTGTGGCTGCGAGGTGTCGAGCCGCAGGCCGCGCGCGCCCGCCGCGCGCTGCACGGATTCCGGAAGCGACTGGAACTCGGGCCCCTGTCCATCGAAGGCGTCGCCGGCGGCGGTCAACCGCCAGTGCCAGGTGAAGTCCACCACCGCCTCGTCGGGGTCCACGTGCACGCCATCGCCGTTCGCCTCGTACACCGCCAGCACCCGGCCGAACTCGCGCGTGCCGATGGCGAGCTTCCAGCCGGGGGTGCGGCCCACCGATGTCACCGACATCCCCGCGGAGGCGGGGACGTCGGCGCCGCCGCCGCCGTCGTCCTCCCCGTCGTCCGGAGAGAGCAGAGCGGAATCCAGCTGCGGGCGCGGCGTGATGCGCAGCGTGTGCACCCATTCGCTCGGTGGCGGCGTGAAGACGGGCGCTGCCGCTGCCGGCGCGGTGGAATCGTTGGCGGCGCCGGAATCGGGGGGCGGCGGCGGGGTGTACACCACCGGCGCCGCCGAGGGCACCGCGTTGAGGAAGTCCTCCACCTGCACGCGGCCGCGGGCCTGGAGTACCGCCACCGCCGCGTCGACGCCGGCCATCTGGTCCAGCCCGAACATCTCCCCGGCGCGCGAGGGCAGAGCCCCCACCGATCCGGGAATGCCGCCGCCGGCATGCACCGAGAGCACCCGCGGAATGTGCGCGAACTTGGGCGCCGTGAACGCGGCGGAGCCGCGGATCACCTCGCCCGCGCGTTGCTTGCCCAGGCTCGCGCCGCAGGACAGCAGCGGCAGCAGCAGCAGGGGCGCGAGGAGGGTGCGCTTGATCAGGCGACGGAGCATGCGCGGGCAGCGGCGGGGTGAGGGGTCCACCCGGAGGACGATCTCGCGGGCGCCGGCGCAAAACCCCATATTCGGTCTCCCACTGCCGGGAGGGCTCGTGGTCTCGACGACGACGGGCAGGGTTGGCACGGTCGCGCGCGCAACGCACAACGTCGTGCTGCGCGTGGCGCTGTACTACGCGGCGCTGCTCCTGCTGCTGCTCGCGGCCTGGCGCTACGTGCCGCACTCGCAGCTGATCGCGCGCGAGTCCATGGATGCCCTGTTCGGGAGCGTCGCCGGCGCGTCGCGCCGGGCGGCCACGCCGCCGCTGGATCAGACGACGCTCGCGCTCACGGTGGCGCTGGCGATGGTGAGCTCCGTGCTCCTGGTGCTGCCGGTGGCGTGGATCTACGTGCTCACGCGTGCCAAGCGCGGATATCAGCAGTCGGTCGTGCAGACGCTGCTGGTGCTCCCGGTGGTGGTGGCGGGCATCGTGGTGCTGGTGAAGTACAGCATCGCGCTCGCCTTCAGCCTGGCGGGCATCGTGGCGGCGGTGCGCTTCCGCAACACCCTGGACGACAGCAAGGACGCCGTCTACGTGTTTCTCGCGACCGCCATCGGCCTCGCCGCCGCGGTGGATCTGCCGGTGGCGCTGGTGATCTCGGTGCTTTTCAACACCCTCATCCTGGTGCTCTGGTACACCGATTTCGGGCGGGCCCCGGCGCACCTGGAGGGGCGCATGGCGGAGCGCAGGCTGCAGCGCGCCCTCGAGCAGATGTCGCGCACGGGCACCTTCGTGGCGCGGGTGGACGAGCAGCTGTTCCAGGACATGTCGGCGGAGCAACTGGCGGCCGTGGCGGACCGCGCCTGGCGCCGCGCGCGCCGGCACAACCCCGAGGCGCCCGACCCCGACGGGCGCCGCGAGGCATTGCTCCGCGTGCGCACCTACGACGTGGCCGGCTCGCGCGCGAAGATCGAGCCCCTGCTGGAGGCGAGCCTCAAGCGCTGGCGGTACGGCGGCGTGGTGCACGAACAGGACGGAACGCACGTGGTGGAGTACGCGGTGCAGCTCAAGAAGTCGCTGCTCCCCGACGTGCTGCTGGAGACGCTGCGCAGCGAGGCGGCGCCGGACGTGATCGGCGCGGAGCTGAGCTGAACGCGGCGTGGGCAGGCAGCTGGGCCGGGGATCCGGCCGGGAGGCGGACCGATGCGCTGGCGCAATCTGATTCCGTTCATGGTGCCGCTGGCGGCGCTCGCGTTCCAGACGACGAGTGCCCAGTCGGGCAAGCCGAAGAAGCACCGGGGCGCGGAGGCCGAGCAGCAGGGAGCGGGCGGCGGCACCCTGTCGCTGGTGCCCGATTCGGCGCCGATCTTCAGCGCGGAATCGCCGCTGCGGCTCACCATCACCGCGGACTTTCGCCGGCTGCGCCGCGACCGCGGCGACGACCCGCCCTGGCGCGGCGGGACGGTGGCCTACACCGGCGACAGCGGCGCCACCGTGAGGGTGCCGGTGCGGCTCCGCACCCGGGGCATCTGGCGGCTGCACAACTGCGACTTCCCGCCGCTCCGCCTGGATTTTCCGAAGGAAGAACGCAGGCACACGGTCTTCGCGAAGCTCGACCGGCCGAAGCTGGTGACCCACTGCCACGACTCGGACCGCTATGAGCGTCTGCTGCTACAGGAATTCCAGCTGTACCGGGTGTACCGAGCCCTCACGCCGTTCAGCCATCGCGTGCGCCTCGCGCGCGTGACTTACGTGGACAGCGGCAACGGCAAGCCGGTCGCCACGCGGTATGCCATCCTGGAGGAGGCGCCCGAGGCCGTGGCACGACGCGTGGGCGGGATGCTGCTGCGGCAGAAGGGGGGCGGCCCGTCCGACTTCGACCCGCTGCAGCAGACGGTGTTCGCGCTCTTCCAGTATCTCATCGGAAACACCGACTGGTCCATCTCGGCGCTGCACAACGTGGAGGTGGTGGCGCGGGACACCGCCGTGGTGCCGGTGGCGTACGACTTCGACTTCTCGGGGGTGATCGACGCGCCCTATGCCGTCCCGGATCCACAGCTGCACATCTCTTCCGTGCGCCAGCGCGTGTATCGGGGGTACTGCGTGCCTCCGACGGCCTACCCGACGGCCTTCGCGCTCTTCACCGAGCGCAAGCCGGCGATCTACGCGCTGTACCAGGACTCGCTCGGCACCCTGCTGGACCGCGGGGACGTCCGCCACACGCTGGAGTATTTCGACGACTTCTACCGCACGATCACCAACGCCGGGCGCGCGCGGGGCGATATCGTGGCGGCGTGTCTGGGAACGTGGTGAGGGGCGCGCCCGCGGGGGGAGGGGGCCGCCGCCCCTGCCACCCCGTTCCGCGTGTCACGCAGCCCTCCCGCCCTACTTCGCGTTCCACACGTTGTTCGAGCGGTCCAGGTCCACCAGCCGGTGCTCCGGGTCCAGCTCGATCTTCCGGACCTTCTTGCCCGCGAACGCGTACTCGCGCACGTAGTGCATGGTGTTCGTGCTCCACACCTCGGCGGGGTAGTCGAAGTCCTCGGTGGTGCCGTCGCTGAAGGTGAAGCGGACGCGGATGGGGAGCACGCCCCGCGCGCGGTTGCCGTACAGCACCGCCACGAGGGCGGAGTCGCCATGCTGCTCTGTCACGACGCTGTCGATCGCCTGGTCGAAGTGGGGGTTCTCCAGGAACCATTCGCGGAAGAACCAGTCCAGCCGCTTACCGCTCACGTCCTCCATGGTCCGGAAGAAATCCGTGGGGGTGGGGTGCCGGTACGCCCAGCGCCGGATGTACGTCTGGAAGGCGTCGTCGAACGCCGCGGGTCCCAGGATCTCCTGCCGCAGCAGCTGCAGCCCGACGCTCGGCTTCACGTACGCCGCGAGGCCGAGCAGCTGCGGGTTGATGCGGTCGGGGTTGATCTCGATGGGCTGGTCCACATTCATCTTCATCGCCTGCTCCACGTAGCCGCGCTCGCCCGCCGCGCGCTGCATCTGATCCCCCTTCTCGGGATACCGCCGCGCCTCGGAGAAGGTGTTGATGAACGTATTGAACCCCTCGTCCTGCCACATGTGCATCCGCTCATTGGAGCCGACGATCATCGGGAACCACATGTGGCCGATCTCGTGGGTGATGACGTTGTACAGATCGTACTTGTCGGCGCTCTTGTTCTCCATCGCCAGCATCGGGTATTCCATGCCGCTGATGGGCCCCTCCACCGCCGAGATCTGCGGATATGGATACTGGAACCAGCGGGTGGAGTACTCCAGGATGGACATCCGCGCCATGTCCGCCGCGTCCTTCCAGGTGTCCACCGCGCTCGGCCGGTAGTACGCGTTGGCGAGGATCCCCTTCCAGCTGGATGCGTCCCACTGGTAGTCGGGCGACGCGGCGAACACCACGTCGCGCACGTCGTTCGCCGCGAAGCGCCAGGTCGCCGTCCCCGTCTTCCGCGGCCGGGCCGCCCCGCTCTGCAGCTCGGCGGCGGTGATGATGCGCACCACCGAATCCGACTTCGCGGCCTGCGCCAGCCGCGCGATCTCCGTGGCGGTGAGCACCTCGCGCGGGTTCTCCAGGGTGCCGGTGGCCGCCACGATGTAGCCCGCGGGCACGGTGACCTGCAGCGTGTAGGTGCCGTACTCCAGGTAGAACTCGCCCTGACCGAGATACGGCTCGGTATTCCAGCCGCGCACGTCATCGTACACGTTCATCCGGGGATACCACTGCGCCAGCTCGTACAGCGGGCCGTCGCGACCCATCCGGTCGGCGCCATGTTCCGGGATGGCGAAGTGCCACGCCACGTCGAAGGTGGCCATCCTCCCCGGCGCCAGCGGTTCGGCGAGATCCACTTTCATGATGGTGCCCTCGGTGCGCGTCCGGAGCGCCTCGTGCCGCCCGCCGGCGTTGCCGCGCGCGGGGGCGCCGATCACCTGCTCGAACCGGTCGATGACGTCGCCTCCCTCGAAGTTCCGCGCGCCGAAGCGCGACTCGGCGGGGAACACGAACGAGTTGAGCGAGTTCGCCCTGAACGCGTTCTGCTCCACCTGTACCCAGATGAAGTGCAGCGTGTCCGGCGAGTTGTTGGTGTATCGCAGCGTGAGCTCGCCGCGGAGCGACTTCGTCGCCGTGTCGAGCGTGGCGCGCAGATCGTAGTCGGCGCGCTGCTGCCAGTAGCGCGGGCCCGGCGCGCCCGAGCCGCTGCGGAACTCGTTGCCCGGTGGCAGCCCGAGCGGCGCGAAGATCGACGTGTCGCCCACCCCGGTGGTGTCGAAATGGGCGTCGCGTGCGGCCGCGCGCGTGCTGTTCTGCGGGGCCTGGGCGCGGGCGCTTCCGCCGATCACGAGCAGCGCGGCGGCAAGGAGACGAAGTGGTGTAGGCATCGGACGGTGGAGGGAATGAGCAACGCGCCGCGGGTGATGCGCGGGCACCATGAAAGCAAGCGCCGATCGATGGCGGAGCAAGTGTCGCGCCCGCCAGCAGCTCGTATGCAGAGTGTCGGGACGTGTGCAGCGGCGGCGCGCCGCCCGGTCAGCTCCGCTGCGCGTACACCCAGCTGCGGCCGCCGCGCTCGAACGCCATCACGTCGAACGGGTCCCGCCGCGCGCCCCTCTCCATGCCATGCAGCATCCGCAGGTGGCACTCTTGTATACGGTGACCTTGTCGGCGGGCACCGCGGCGAGGAGCCTGCGCGCGGTGAGGGTGACGACGGCGCGGAGAGGGCGGCGCGGAGCCAGTCGCGACGGCTGAGCATGGAATCGAGGCGGGAAGGTGAGGTGACGTGGCGGCGAGGAGCTCCGGAATCCTATGCGCCTGCGCGGCCACAGGCGCGGATACTGCTCGGAGTGTTGCCGCGGGGTACGGAACGCGGGGCGCACCTCGCCATCGTCGCCGTCGGGATGACGAGGCCCAACACCAGAGGAGTTGCATATGGCAGACTTCACCAAGCCCACCGTCGCTGACATGGCGGCGGGGAATCCGGGAATCGACATGGGAACCAGCGGACGCATGCACGAGATCGACTGGGACACCTACTGGAGCGCCACGTATCCATCCTGCCGCTATTCGCGAGCCGATCGGCCGTACGAGCACTTCCGGCCGGCGTACAAGTACGGCCACGAGGCCTCCTTCGAGTACGGCGGGCGCGCCTGGGACGAGGAGGTGGAGCACGACCTTCGCCGCGGCTGGGAGCAGGCGCGGGGCGAGTCGACCTGCACCTGGGACGAGGCACGCGACGCGGTGAAGGACGCGTACGAGCGGTCGCGTCAGGCAACGTGACCACGCGCGTCCGGACGTGACCGACGGAACGGGAGCGGCGCCGGCCACGGATGCCGCGCCGTCCGCTGCCCGCGGCGGGCTTTCGGATTCCCTGCGGCCTGCTTTCATTCAGCGAAGCATGCCGTCCTATGCTCCGTCGCGCCTCGATCGCGCCGCGCTGGTGCTCGTGCAGCTCGGCGCGATTGCCGTGGTGCTCGCGGCCCTGCCGTACAAGTCCTTCGACCTCGACCGCTTCCTCGTGCCGAAGGAGCTCGCGCTGCATCTCGTCGCCACCGCGGCCGCGCTCCTCTGCCTCACGACGCGCCAGCGACTCTCGGTGGCGCGCGTGGACTGGCTGCTGGGCGGATTCCTCGTGCTGGGCGCCGTCTCGGCAGTGCTCGCGCCGAACCACTGGAACGCCGAGCGCGCGCTGGCCATCTCCTGGTCCAGCGCCGTGCTCTTCTGGGTGGCGCGCACGCTGCGGCGCGGGGGCGCCGGGCGCGCCCTGCTCTGGGGACTCGCCATCGCGGGCACGCTGGGCGCCGTCACGGCGCTGGCGCAGGCGTACGGGCTACGCACGGAGTACTTCAGCCTCAACCGCTCGCCCGGCGGCACCTTCGGGAACCGCAACTTCATGGCGCACCTCGGGGCGATCATCGCCCCAACCATCGTGCTGTGTGCGCTCACGGCGCGGCGCACGGCCGGTACGCTCGTCGCCGCACTCCTACTGGCCATCGTGGCGGCGTCGCAGGTGCTCTCGCGCAGCCGTGCCGCGTGGCTCGCGCTGCTCGCGGCGGGCATCCCGCTGGCGGTGGCGGCGTGGCTCACCCGCGAGCGCTGGGCGGGGCGTGGAACGGGCCGGCGGCTGGTCGTCCTCATGATCGCGGCCGGCATTGGCGCCGTGCTCGCGCTGGTGCTGCCCAACGCGCTCGAGTGGAAGAGCGACAATCCGTATCTCGAGTCGGTGACCGGCATCGTGAACTATCAGGAGGGCAGCGGCCATGGGCGGCTGGTGCAGTATACGAATTCGCTGCACATGGCCCTCGCGCATCCGGTGCTCGGGGTCGGGCCGGGCAACTGGCCCGTGATGTACCCGCGGTATGCCTCACGCGGCGATCCGTCGCTCACGAGCGCGGACGAGGGAATGACCTCGAACCCGTGGCCCAGCAGCGACTGGGTGGCCTTCATCGCCGAACGCGGCCTGCCCGCCACGGCGCTCCTGGCCCTCACCCTGCTGGCCCTGCTGGCGCTGGCGGGTTGGCACGCGCGCGTGGGCCGCGGCCCCGACGCGCTGCTGGGTGCGTTCGCGCTGGCAGGCACCGTGATCGCGACCGTGGTGGTAGGCGCGCTGGATGCGGTGCTCCTCATCGCACCGCCGGCGTTGTTCGTGTGGGCCCTGCTCGGCGCGCTCGTCGAGCCGCTGCCCACCTCGCGCAAGCGTGCGGTGGCGCGCGGCGTGCCGCAGTGGGCACCGGTGGTGGTCTTTGCCATCGGCGCGGTAGCCATCGTGCGGAGCGCGTTCCAGACCGCGGCCATGGCCACCTACACCGGCGCGACGCGGCTGTCCACGCTGCAGCGGGCGGCGCTCTTCGACCCGGGAAGCTACCGCATCCAGTTGCGGCTGGCGCAGGCGGAGCTGGACCGCGGCCACTGCGAGAGCGCGCGCGACCGCGCGCACGCGGCGCGCGGCCTGTA
>DATEPM010000042.1:0-27956 GCA_035273185.1 Gemmatimonadaceae bacterium | reverse complement strand
GATCGCGCCCGCACCGGCCGCCAGTGTCTTCACGAAGTCCCGGCGGGAGGATTCACGCATGCTCATTGGCCGGCCGCCGCCCTCGCGCTCTCGTCAGGCCGCGGGGGCCCGTGCCGGCACGCTCGCGGCCAGCTCGATGCGCTGCAGCCGCGGCGCCAGGAGGTGCACGATGAGCAGCGCCGATACGTAGGCCAGCCCGCACAGCACGAAGATGGGCTGGTAGTTGTGCCCGTTGGCCTGCAGCACGTAGCCGGTGAGGAGCTGGAACAACGTGCCGCCGATCGCGCCGAAGAAGCCTCCGATCCCCACCACCGAGCCCACCGCGTACCGGGGGAACATGTCGCTGGAGAGGGTGAACACGTTGGCGGACCACCACTGGTGCGCGGCCGCCGCCACCCCCACGATCAGCACGGCGGCCCACATGGCATGCATCTCCGGCGCGAGCATCGTCGGGACGATGAGCAGGGCCGCGATCAGCAGCGTGATCTTGCGCGCGCGGTTCAGCGACCAGCCGCGCTTCACCAGCGCGCCGGACAGCCAGCCACCGCCCACGGAGCCGATATCCGCCATCAGGTAGATCGTCACCAGCGGCGCGGCCACCCCCGCCAGGTGTATGCCAAAACGCTGATCCAGGAACGACGGCAGCCAGAAGAGATAGAACCACCAGATCGGATCGGTCATGAACTTGGCCACGGCGAACGCCCAGGTCTGCCGGTGGCGCAGCAGCGACGCCCATCTCACCGGTACGGGAGCCTCCGCGGCATCGCTCTCGATGTGCGCCAGCTCCGCCCGGCCCAGGCGCGGGTGCTCGCGCGGCGAATGGTACACCCAGAGCCACACCGCCAGCCAGGTGGAGCTGAGGAGGCCCGTCCACACGAAGGCCCAGCGCCAGCCCCAGGTGCGCGCAATGAAGGGTACCACCAGGGGCGCGACGATCGCGCCGACGTTCGATCCGGCGTTGAAGATGCCCGTAGCCAGCGCCCGCTCGCGCGCGGGGAACCACTCCGCCACGGTCTTGATGGAGGCAGGGAAGTTGCCCGACTCGCCCAGCCCCAGCGCGAACCGCGCCGCCGCGAAGGCCGTCGCCGTGCGCGCCAGCGCGTGCGACATCGCGGCAATGCTCCACGTGACGATCGCGATGGCGAAGCCCTTCTTCACCCCGATCCGATCCATCAGCCGGCCGGCAAAGATGTAGCCGAGTGCGTACGCCGTGGTGAAGGCGCCGAAGATGATCCCGCTCTGCGCGTCGGTCCAGCCGATCTCGCGCTTGAGCACCGGCGCCAGGATGCCGAGCACCTGCCGGTCCACGTAATTGATGGTCGTCGCGAAGAAGAGCAGGGCGCAGATCGTCCAGCGGTATCGCCCGATCCGCTCCAGCGCGCCGCTCACCGCGATCCCGGTGGTCCCCGTCGCCTCGAGCAGCGCGGCGTCCTGCCCCGGATGATGACTGTGCGGCGGCGGCGGCGTGTGGGTCGGCTCGGCCATGAATGCTCTCCTCTTGCGAGCCTACCGCTGCACGCGGCCGCTCGCGTCTCCCTGCATGAGCGCTTCCACCTCGCCCACCGTCACCCGGTTGAAATCCCCGAGGATGGAGTGCTTCAGGCAGGAAGCGGCGGTGGCGAAGGCAAGCGCCCTCGCATCATCGTGGTACGCGCGCAGCCCGTAGATCAGGCCGGCCGCGAAGGAATCCCCCGCGCCCACCCGGTCGACGATATCGGTTATCTCATATCTGGCGCTGCGCAGGAAGCCGGACCGGCTCAGCAGCACCGCCGACCAGCCGTTGTGATCCGCGCTCCGGCTCTCCCGGAGCGTGATCACCTGCTTCTCGAGCTGCGGAAACTCGTCGAGCACGCGCTGCGCCAGCGCGCGATACGTCTCCTCCTCCAGCGCCCCCGCGCGCACGTCCACGCTGGCGGCGATGCCGAGCGCCTGCTGGCAGTCCTCCTCGTTCGCGATCCCCACGTGGGCGAACTGCACGATCTGCCGCATCACCTCGGGCGCCTTCCGGCCGTACCGCCAGAGATTCTTTCGATAGTTGTAATCGACCGAGACCGTCGCACCGGCCGCGCGCGCGGCCTGCACCGCCTGCAGCACCAGCTCCGCGGCGCACGCGCTGATGGCGGGCGTCACGCCGCTCACGTGGAACCAGTCGGCGCCGCGCAGGATCGCGGGCCAGTCGAAGTCCTCGGGCCGCGCCACCGCGATGCTCGAGCCCGCGCGATCGTAGGTCACCCTGGACGGCCGCTGATTGGCGCCCGGCTCCAGATAGTAGATGCCGAGGCGATCCCCCTGCCGGCGGACGGCACGCGTGTCCACGCCGAACCGGCGCAGCTCCGCCAGACACGCATCGCCCACGTTGTTCGCGGGCACGGCGGTGACGAACGACACGGGCACCCCGTAGTGCGCCAGCGATACCGCGACGTTGGCCTCCGCCCCGCCGAACGTCGCCTCGAGCACCGGCGACTGGAAGAGCCGCTCGAAGCCCGGCGCCTTCAACCGCAGCATGATCTCGCCGAACGTGACCACCTGGCTCATTCCGCCCCCAGCGTCGTACCCGTGGTCAGCTCGCGCGCGAGCGCCGTGGCGCGCCGCGCCTCGTCGCGGATACGCTCGAACTGCCTGGACGCGATCCACTCCATCGGCGCCATCCACGAGCCGCCGCAGGCCACCACCCTGTCCCAGGCCAGATAGCGCGAGACGCTTCCGAGATTGATGCCGCCCGTCGGGATGAATCGGGTCGTGGGGTACGGTGCCGCGATCGCCTTCAGATAACCCAGTCCGCCAATCGGCTCGGCCGGGAAGAATTTCAGGACGTCCAGCCCCTTGCCGAGTGCCATCTCGATCTCGGTGGGCGTGCACACGCCGGGGTACACGGGGATCTCGTGCTCGAGACAGTAGTCCACCACCGCGGGGCCGAAGCCCGGAGCGACGATGAACTGCGCCCCAGCAGCGCGCGCCTCCTGCGCCTGACGCGGCGTGAGCACCGTTCCCGCGCCCGCCAGCATCCCCGGATACTCGGCCGTGATCCGGCGCAGCGCCTCGGGGGCCGCCGCCGTGCGAAAGGTGATCTCCGCGCAGGAGAGCCCGCCCTCCGTGAGCGCGGCGGCCAGGGGCACCGCATCGGCCGCATCATCGATGACGATCACCGGCACGATGCGCACGGCGCCGACCCGTCCCAGAATCTCGCGCGTGGAATCCGCTGTGCTGTTCGCTGTGGTCATGGCAATTCAGGGGTCACGAGGTGCGCGGCGCGTCGCATCGTCAGGCGCGCGGCGCGGGCGCCGGCCGGAGCAGGGCCGCGAGTGCCGCCCGCATGCCGTCGCGGTGCGCCCGGACGAGATGCTCGGCAACGGCATCGGCGAAGCCGGGGATGCGGGTGAGATCGGCGCCCCACAAAGTATCGTCTGCGCACGCGTCCCGCGCCAAGGCGTGCAGCGCGGCGCCGCCCTCGTCCGCCTGCGCATCCCAGCGCGCGCGCACCCGGCCGGCCTCATCGTCGGCGGGCAGCGGCCGCCCGGCGGCCCGATATTGCTCGTGCAGCGTGCCGCGCATGAACAGCAGATACGCCGCCAGCCCGAACGCCAGGGCGGCGGGCACCTCGCCGGTGCGCTCCGCGTATCCGAGGATCGACGGCACCACGCGCACGCGCAGCTTCGTCGTGCCCTGCAGCGTGATGCCCGCCAGCTCATGGCGAATGAATGGATTGGCGAAGCGCTCCAGCACGTCGCGCGCGAACGCCTCCGCATCCGGTACCGGCGCGCTCGGGACCATCTCCTGGAACAGGGCCCGGTGGACGAATGCGGCGATCAGGCGATCGCGCATCGCGTCGCCCACGGTCTCACAGCCGCAGAGCAGCGCGACCGGGGCCATGATGCTGTGCGTGCCGTTGAGCAGCCGCACCTTGCGCTCGCGGAAGGGCACGATGTCGGGACGGACGATCACGCTCGGATCGCCCTCCGCGAAGCCGAGCCGCGCGCGCAGTGCCGCGTCGCCCTCGATGGCGAACAGCCGGTAGCTCTCACACGTCGTGAGCATCTCGTCCCGGCAGCCCAGCGCCTCCCACCGCCGCCGACGCTCGTCAGGCGCCGGCGTGCCGGGCACGATCCGGTCCACCAGCGTGTTGCAGAAGGGCACCGCCTCGCGAATCCATTGCGCGAAGGCGCCGGGCAGCCGCCACCGATGGGCGAGCGCGAGCACGATCTCCCGCAGCCGGTCGCCGTTGCGCTCGATCAGCTCGCACGGCAGCACCACCACGCCACGGTCGCGCGCGAACTGGAACGTGCGCGCGCGCTCGAAGAGAAAGCACGTGAGCTTCCCGGGGAAGGAGCGCGGCGGTGCGGCCTCCGCGGTGTCGCGCTCGTCCAGCGCGATGCCCACCTCGGTGGTGTTGGAGAACACGAGAGTCAGCTCCGGCGCGCGGGCGCAGGCCAGCACCTCGTCCCACTGCTCGCCGGCGGACAGCGCCCGGCTCACCGACGCGATCACGCGCGTGTCGCGCGTCTCCTGCGCCGCCGCGCCCGGCCCCCTGCCGCCCCCGTGCATCACCAGCGTGTACAGCCCGTCCTGCTCGTTCCACCGCATCTCCCGTCCGCTGCCCGTGGAGCTCACCGCCACGATGCGGCCGCGGAACGTGCCGCGCCGATTGGCGTCGTCGAGGATGCTCTCCACGAAGCCCCGCAGGAACGCCCCCGTGCCGAACTGCACCGCGCGCTCCGGACGGTCCAGCAGGGAATCGTCAGGCAGGTGCAGGCCGGCGCGTCCCGCGAGCCTGCCCGAGCGCAGCAGGGCGCGGTCCAGCCGCGGGAGCGGCACGGTCACAGCGTCACTCCCTCCTTCCAGATGGCAATCTCGCGATAGCCGTGCTGCTCGTTGTTGGCCAGCGAGCGTCCCGACGCCACCTCGAGCACCAGCGCGAAGAGCTCGTCCGCCAGCTGGTCCATCGTGGCGCTGCCGTCCAGCAGGGGGCCGCAGTCGAAGTCGATCCAGTGCGGCTTCCGCCGCGCGATCTCGCTGTTGGACGACACCTTGACCGTCGGCACCGGGAATCCCAGCGGCGTTCCGCGTCCGGTGGTGAAGAGCAGCAGCGTGGCGCCGCTCGCCACCATCGCGGTGGACGAGACGGCATCGTTCCCGGGTGCTTCCAGCAGCGACAGGCCCCCCCCGCCCTCGCCCGCGGGCACCGGTGCGCCATAGCGCAGCACGCGCTGCACGGTGGCGTGCCCGCCCTTCTGGATAGCGCCGAGCGATTTCTCTTCCAGGGTGGTGAGCCCGCCCGCCTTGTTCCCCGGCGATGGATTCTCGTAGACCGGCTGTCCGTGGTCCAGGAAGTACTGCTTGAACTCGTTGATCATCGCCGCCACGTCGCGGAAGACCCCGTCGTCCGCGGCCCGGTTCATCAGCACCTGCTCCGCGCCGAACATCTCCGGAACCTCGGTGAGCAGCACGCCGCCGCCCTGCGCCGTGAGGCGATCCGCGATGCGCCCCAGCACCGCGTTGGCCGAGATGCCGCTGAAACCGTCCGAGCCGCCGCACTTGTGTCCGAGCACGAGATCCGACACCGGGCAGGCCTCGCGCCGGTCGGCCGCGACGCGCGCGGCGAGCTCGGAGATGGCGGACGAGCCCTCGTCCAGCTCGTCCATCACGTCCTGCATGTTGAAGAAGCGGAGCCGGTCGCGGTCCACGTCGCCCGCGGCCTCGAGCAGCGACGCCATCTGGTTGTTCTCGCAGCCGAGGCCCAGCACCAGCACGCCCCCGGCATTGGGGTGGCGGACGAGCCCCGCGAGCACCCGCTGGGTGTTCTTCAGGTCGTCCCCGAGCTGGCTGCAGCCATAGGGATGCGCAAATGCGTGCACACCGTCCACCTGGCCGGCCAGCCGCTCGCCCATCACGCGCGCGATCCGGTCCGCGGCGGTGTTGACGCAGCCCACGGTGTTCACGATCCAGATCTCGTTGCGGGTGCCCGCCCGGCCGTTCGTCCGGCGGTAGCCCATGAACGTCGGCAGCGCGGCGGGCCGGGCCTCCGCGCGCCGCTCACCCGGTGCATACCGATATTCGAGCACGCCGCCGAGCCGGGTGTCGAGATTGTGGGAATGCACCCAGGCGCCGCGCGCGATGGCAGCGCTGGCGAGGCCGATCGGAAAGCCGTACTTGTGCACCGGATCGCCGGGCGCCAGATCGCGCAGCGCGACTTTGTGTCCGGCGGGGATCTCCTCGCGCGCCACGATCCGGTCGGCGCCGACGCGCACCGACTCCCCCGCCGGCACGGTGTGCACGGCCACGGCGACGTCGTCCGCGGGATCGATCCGGATCGCCCTCGGCTCTCCCGTCGGCGCCGGCACCCCGGCCGTCGGCCGCGCGACGCCGACGGTCATGGCATCGCACCCACGCTGGTGCGGCCACCCGCGGCATTCGCGGCCGGCGCCGTCCGCCGCGTGGGGGCACCCGCCAGCCGGTAGGTCTCCTTCGCGAGATCGTACGCCAGTGCCCGAGCCATCGCGCGCGCGTCGCCCAGGTCGATGATGTGGCGCGCCACCAGCGAGCCGAGGAAGTTCGCGTCCATACGCCGCGCCAGGTCGTGGCGCGCGGGGATGGAGCAGAAGGCCCGCGTATCGTCGTTGAACCCCGCGGTGTTGTAGATCCCAGCGGTCTCCGTGGTGCGTTCGCGGAAGCGCCGCATCCCCTCGATGGAATCGTTGAACCACCACGGCGGCCCGAGCTTCACCGCCGGATAGTGCCCCGCGAGCGGCGCCAGCTCTCGTGCGTACGTGGACTCGTCCAGGGTGAAGAGCACGAGCGTGAACCGCGGGTCGCTGCCGTACGCGTCGAGCAGCGCCCGTAGGTTGCGTGTGTACTCGGTGGCCACGGGAATGTCGCCGCCCATGTCGGGACCGTGCCGCTCGAAGATCCGCGCGTTGTGGTCGCGGTAGGCGCCGGGGTGCAGCTGCATCACGAGTTCGTCGTCCACCGACATCCGCGCCATCTCCATCAGCATGTGTGCCTCGAACCGGCGCTGATCGGCGGCCGTCGCCTCGCCGCGCCGCGCGCGCTGGAACAGCCGCTCGGCCTCGCTGCCGGAGAGCCGCTCGGTGTACGGCTCCAGCACTGCATGATCGGTGGCCGTGGCCCCCATGCTCTTGAAGAAGCTCCGCCGCGCCTCGAGCGCGCGCAGGAAATCCGTGAAGCCATCCACCGAGACGCCGACCGCCTGCTCCAGCGCTGCGATCTCGTGGGGCCACGCGTCCGCCGCGATTCTGAACACGGCGTCCGGCCGGAAGGTGGGAATCACCCGACCATCCCACCCCGACTCCTGGATGGCGCGGTGGTGCTCCAGCGTATCGCTCGCCCGGTCCGTCGTCGCCAGCACCTCGATGTCGAAGCGCTCGAACAGCGCGCGCGGGCGGAACTCCGGCTTCCCGAGCTGTTCGGCGATCTTGTCATAGACCTGCTGTGCCGTGCCGCCGGTGAGCTTCTCGCGCACGCCGAACAGCACGCTGAGCTCGTGATCCAGCCACACACCCGTCGGCGTGCCGCGGAACAGGTAGTAGTGCTCGGCGAACGTCTGCCAGATCTTGCGCGGATCGCGCTCGTACGGAGTACCGTCACGCGTCGGGATGCCGAGTGCCTCGAGGGCGATGCCGCGCGAGAAGAGCATCCGGAAGATGTAGTGATCCGGCGTGATGAGCAGCGCCGTCGGTTCCGGGAACGGGGCATTCCGTGCGAGGAGCGCCGGGTCGACGTGCCCGTGCGGACAGATCAGCGGCAGCCCCCTGGTCTCGTCGTACAGCGTACGCGCCACGCGGCGGATGGCCGGATCGGGATCGAAGAATCGATCCTCGTGCAGCACCAGGAGATCGCCCATTGGGAGGTGCGAAAAGAGCGGGGGTTCCGAAAAGAGCGGGGCTTGCGAAAAGAGCGGGAACTCCGAAAAGAGCGGGAACTCCGAAAAGAGCGGGAACTCCGAAAAGAGCGGGAACTCCGAAAAGAGCGGGAGCTCCGAAAAGAGCGGGAGCTCCGAAAAGAGCGGGAGCTCCGAAAAGAGCGGGAACTCCGAAAAGAGCGGTAACTGCGAAAAGAGCGGGAACTCCGAAAACGGCGGGAACTCCGAAAACGGCGGGAACTCCGAAAGAAGCGGAGAGCCGCACTACGGGCATCCGTCCGTTTCGGCGCGCCCACCCGCCGCACTGCGGCGTAGAACGCTCTTGCTCGGCGCGCGACTGGGCGTAGAATGTTCTTTGAGAGAACTAAATCCCCTGCCAATCTGCGCCCCCGTTCCGGTACGCGCAATATCGCCCCCGCTCTTTTCGGAGTTCCCGCCGTTTTCGGAGTTCCCGCCGTTTTCGGAGTTCCCGCTCTTTTCGCAGTTACCGCTCTTTTCGGAGTTCCCGCTCTTTTCGAAGCCCCCGCTCCTTTCGCAGTTCCCGCCCCCGTGAGAAAGATCAACACCCGCAGCTTCGTCCGCGCCACTCGCGCCACTCCGCGCGAGATCAACCGCCAGATCGTCCTCAACCTCGTGCACGAGCACCAGCCCATCTCCCGGGCCGACCTCGCGCGACGCATGGACATCGGTCGGGGTATGGTGACCTCGCTCGTCGATGAGCTCCTCAGCGAGGGCTCCATCTACGAGGGCGACACCATCGACGCCCCGCGCGGCCGCAGGCCCAAGATGCTTTACGTCCGCACGCACGACCGGCTGGTCGTCGCCATCGATGTGCGCTTCAGCCAGACCTTCGTCATGCTGAGCGACTTCGCGGGCACCGCCATTGCGCTGGAGACCTTCGAAACGGTCGTCGTCCCCGCCGCCCTGGTGCAGCAGCTCGCATCGCGCATCACGCGACTGCTGGACACCCACGGCGGTACGGGCCGCTGTGAGGGGATCGGACTCGTCGTACCCGGGATGGTGGACCAGCACTCGGGGCGCGTGCTCAATGCCCCGCAGCTCGGCTGGAAGGACGTGGACGTCCGCGATGCGCTCGCTCGCGCCACCGGGCTCCCCGTGCACATCGAGAACGCGCCCATCGCCTGCGCGCTGGCGCACATGTGGCTCGGCCAGCGCGGCGGGCCCGTGCCGGGTGACTTCGCCTACGTCACCGTGTCCGACGGCGTCGGAGTCGGCTTCGTCGTCAATGGAGAGGTCGTGCGCGGTCACACCAACACCGCGGGAGAGTTCGGCCACATCCCGCTCGATCTCAAGGGGCCCACGTGCCTCTGCGGCGCCCGCGGCTGTCTCGAGGCGCACACCTCCAATCTCGCCACCCTGGCGCGCTACCTGGGCCAGCAGCTGTCGTCGGCCACCATGCGCCCGCTGCTGCAATCGACGCGGCTCAGCATCACCGACGTCATTGCGCATGCGCGCTCCGGCGACGCTCGCGCGATCGCCGCGCTCGACGAGACTGCCCGCTATCTCGGCATCGGTCTCTCCATCGTCATCAACGCTCTCAATCCTTCCGAGATCTTCGTCGGCGGCGAGATCGCCGACGTGTGGGATCAGCTCCTGCCCACCATTCGCGCCGCCATCGCCGACCGCGCCCTCACCAGCACCGCGGCCGCCACGCCGATCATCCCGGAGGCGGCCAGCAGCTACCCCCGGCTGCGCGGCGCCATCGCGCTCGTTGCCGCTCCTCTTTTTGCGGCGCCCCGGGTGGCGTGAGCATATCTTGCGGCATGCCTTCCCCCTTCTCCACACTCCGCGCCGCCGCCGTGGCGTGTCTGGCCCTGCTCGTCAGGCCGCCGCACCACGCGCTGGCGCAGACCGCACCTCGCGCACTCTCCCCCAGCGAGCGCGCCATCGTCCGCGCCGTCGACACACATAACGACGAGGCGCTCGCCCTGCTCGAGCGGCTGGTGAACGTCAACAGCGGCACCATGAACTTTGCCGGCGTCCGCCAGGTGGCCGAGATGCTCCGCGCACCGCTGGAGTCGCTCGGCTTCACGGTGCGCTGGGTGGACGGCGCACCCTTCCGCCGGGCGGGACACCTCGTGGCCGAGCATGCAGGGCCTGGCCCCAAGCTGCTGCTCATCGGGCATCTGGACACCGTCTTCGAGCCGGCCAGCCCCTTTCAGAAGTTCGAGCGCCTGGACGATTCCACCGCCCGGGGGCCTGGCGTGATCGACATGAAAGGCGGGGATGTCATCATCGTCTACGCCCTCCGCGCGCTGCGCGACGCCGGGCTGCTGGACGGCATGAACGTCGTCGTGGTCTACGACGGCGACGAGGAGGACTCCGGTACCCCGCTCGCCGAAGCCCGCCGTACCCTCATGGACGCGGCGAAGGGCGCCGCCGCCGCCATTGGCTTCGAGGATGGTCCGGGGGATCCCCGCTATGCCGTGATCTCCCGGCGTGGCGATGCCTCGTGGACGCTGCGCACCACCGGCGTGCCGTCGCACTCCTCGCAGATCTTCCAACCGAGCGTCGGTGCCGGCGCCGTCTACGAGGCGGCACGCATCCTCGACGGCTTCTATCAGAAGCTCTCGGGCGAGCGGTATCTCACCTTCAACCCCGGCCTCGCGTTGGGAGGCACGGCGGTGCGCCTCGACAGCGCGCAGGTGGAGGGCTCCGCCGCCGGGAAGCGCAACGTCGTCGCCGAGCACATGGAGGTCACCGGTGATCTGCGCACGATCTCTCCGGAGCAGCTCGAGCGTGCCGAGCGCACGATGCGTGCGATCGCCGCCCGGCATCTGCCGAAGACCTCCGCCGAGCTCACCTTCGACGACGGCTATCCGCCGATGGCGCCCACCGATGGCAATCGGCGGCTGCTGGCAATGTACGATCAGGCCAGCCGCGACCTGGGGTTCGGTCCCGTCGCCGCCGTGGATCCCTCGCTCGCCGGCGCGGCCGACGTCTCCTTCGTCGCGTCACTCGTGCCCATGAAGATCGACGGCGTCGGCCTCTCCGGTCACGACGACCATACCGACCGGGAGACCGCCGATCTCCGCATGCTGCCGGTGCAGACCAAACGGGCCGCGCTGCTGCTGCACCGGTTGTCCGCCGGCGGACGGTAGCGCCGGCCGGGCGCTACTCCGAGGGCCGCGCCTCCGCCAGCTGCCGCTCCAGCTCGGCGGCGGTGGGCTCGCGCGGCTGCACCTGCTCGCCCGACATGAGCAGGTATGTATAGCTCTCTCCGCCGTCGCTGACGAACACCCGCCGGGCCGGGCCGTCGCTCCCGCCGCGGCGCCGGTCGCCGCCGCGGCGGTCGTACACCGTCCAGCGCCGGCCCTCCCGGTCCAGGTAGATGAGGGCGCCATCCGGAGCGTGCTGCACCTGCGCTGAGCGCCGGTCGGTTCCGGAGCGCCACCACACCGTCGCGCTGGCCTGCTCGAGCGCCTCGGAGAATCGTCCGATGCTCGTGGGCAGCTCCAGCCAGGGAATCCCTCGTGCCCGCGCGATGCTCGCCAGGCGGTGTTCGCTGCCGCGTGGGCCGAAGACGGCGAGGGCTACCTTGAGCCTGGCCGCGCGCGCGAAGAACAGATCCGAGGTGGCGGCATCCAGCGCCGAATCCAGTAGCACCACCAGGTTGGGCCGCACGCGGCCGAGCGTCTCTTCCGGCAGCTCGCCGGCGCGCGCGAACACCGGTGTCAGACCAACCAGCTCCACCAACACCCCCATCAAGGCGGCCACCACCGGCTGCTCCGCCAGAACGAGCACAGAGGAGAGCCGCGCGTTCATTGCGCTCGGGCCTCCTCGGCGGCGGTGGTGGCGGCGCAGGTCGCGTTCATCTGCATCGAGAGCCCGTCTGCGGGCATGAAGGGGTGGCGACGAGCCGACGTGAAGAATGGCCAACCGCGATTCTCCACGCCATATTCGGCCCGTGCCGCCGGTCCGCCGCCCGGCACGGACCGTCGGTTGATCCTGCTGTCGTCAACGACCTCGGAGGGGATCGTGAAAGCTCCGGAATTCGATGCGATCGTGGTAGGCTCGGGAATCTCCGGCGGCTGGGCCGCCAAGGAGCTGACCGAGAAGGGATTGCGGGTGCTGCTCCTGGAACGGGGCAAGAACATCGAGCACATAAAGGATTACCTCAACGCCACCAAGGCACCCTGGCAGTACCCACATCGAGGTGGGCGCACGCAAGACATGGTCCGCC
The DNA here is from genome assembly GCA_035273185.1 of Gemmatimonadaceae bacterium. Lineage (GTDB taxonomy): Bacteria > Gemmatimonadota > Gemmatimonadetes > Gemmatimonadales > Gemmatimonadaceae > AG2. Next base: position 15,876 of record DATEPM010000042.1, on the reverse strand, counting down.
GCTATCCGGTGCTGAAGCGGGACTACCCGCTGAACGAGAAAAATCTCGACTGGTGGGCCTCGGACGAGGACTCTCCCTACACCGAGACGCGGCGCTTCGACTGGTTCCGGGGCTACCACGTGGGCGGCCGCTCGTTGATGTGGGGTCGCTGCGCCTTTCGCTGGAGCGATTTCGATTTCGAGGCCAACGCGAAGGATGGCGTCGCCACCGACTGGCCCATTCGCTACGCCGACGTCGCGCCCTGGTACAGCTACGTGGAGCGCTTCGCCGGCATCGCCGGCTCGAAGGAGGGCATGGCCCAACTGCCCGACGGTGAGTTCCAGCCGGCCATGCCGCTCAACTGCGCCGAGGAGCTCGTGGCCGGCCGGCTCACCCGATTGTACGACGGCAAGCGGCGGCTCATCTCCGCCCGGACCGCCAATCTCACCCAGCCGCTGCCGGGGCGGTTCGCCTGCCAGTACCGCGATGCGTGCTGGCTGGGCTGCCCCTACGGCGGCTACTTCAGCACCCAGTCCTCCACCCTCCCGGCCGCGGTGCGCACGGGCCGCCTGACGCTGCGCCCCTTCGCGATCGCCAGCGAGGTGTTGTACGACAAGGATCGCAAGCGCGCCATGGGCGTCCGCGTGCTGGACGCCATCACCAACGAGACCACCGACTACCAGGCGAAGGTGGTGTTCCTCTGCGCATCGGCCCTCAACTCCACCTGGCTGCTGATGCGCTCCGCCACCGACGTGTGGCCCGGCGGGTTGGGCAGCAGCTCCGGCGAGCTGGGACACAACCTGATGGATCACCACTTCCGTGCCGGCGCCGAGGGTACGGTGGACGGGCTGGACGACAAGTACTACTACGGGCACCGGCCCAACCCGATGTACATCCCGCGCTACCGGAACCTGTTCGGCGACAAACGGCCATACCTCCGCGGCTTCGGCTACGAGGGAGGCGCCGGCCGTGAGGACTGGACGCGTGCCGTGGCGGAGCTGGGCATCGGCGGCGCCTTCAAGGATTCCATGGCCGAGCCGGGCCGCTGGACCATCGGCGGCACGGCCTTCGGGGAGATGCTTCCCGACCACGGCAACCGGGTGACGCTGGACGAGACGAAGAAGGACAAGTGGGGGCTGCCGGTGCTCAGGATGGACTGCGGCCACGGCGAGAACGAGCGCCTCATGCGTGCGGACATGAAGAACGACATGGCCGAGATGCTCGAGCAGGTGGGGGTGAAGAACATCAAGATGCACGACGACCCCTGCTTCCCCGGTGCGGGCATCCACGAGATGGGCACCGCGCGCATGGGCCGCGACCCGAAGACCTCGGTGCTCAACAGGTGGAATCAGGTGTGGGACGCGCCCAATGTGTTCGTCACCGACGGTGCGTGCATGGCGTCGAGCGCGTGCCAGAATCCCTCGCTCACCTACATGGCGCTCACGGCCCGCGCGGCCGATCACGCCGTGAACGAGCTCAATCGCCTCAACATCTGACGGAGCGATCATGGCATCCGAACAGGAACTCTCCATCGACCGCCGAGAGGCCATCCGGCGGGTGAGCGCGCTGCTGGGCGGCGTTGCGCTCGTGGGCGGCAGCGCCATCTGGACCGGCTGCGCGCGCGACCGCGCGGCGGTGGTCGCGAGCAGCGCCGGCGTGGGCGCGTTCACGCCGCCGGACATCGCCCTGCTCGACGACGTGGCCGACACCATCCTCCCCGAGACCAGCACGCCGGGCGCGCGCGCCGCGCACACCGGCGCGTTCATGGCGATGATGGTCACCGACTGCTACGACGAGCGCGATCAGAAGATCTTCAAGGACGGTATGGCGAAGCTCGATGCCGCGGCGCGCACGGCCGGCGCGGCCTCCTTCACCGCCGCCACCCCCGCGCAGCGCCTGTCCGTGCTCGAGGCGCTGGACCGCGAGCAGAAGGCGTACATGGACGCGAAGAAGCCGGACGATCCAGCGCACTACTTCCGGATGATGAAGGAGCTGGCGCTGCTCGGCTACTTCACCTCGGAGATCGGCTACACCAAGGCGCAGCGGTACGTGGAGTCGCCGGGACGGTTCGATTCGTGTGTGCCGTACCACCCGGGCGACAAGGCATGGGCGCCGCACGCCTGAGGCTCCTGCGCTCAGCGTGGGGCCGCGCCGGCCGCGGCGCGGCCCTCGCCGCAATCGGAATCATCTCCGCCGCCTGCGCGCGCGATGCGGCACCGGCCATCGGCCTGATCACCAAGACCGAGACCAATCCGTACTTCGTGAAGATGCGGGAGGGTGCGCTCGCGGCGGCGAAGGCGCATCACCTGACGCTCCTCACGGGGCCGGTGCGAACGATGGCGACAACGCCGGCCAGGTGACGGCGATGGAGAACATGATTGCCGCCGGCGCCCGGGTCATCCTGATCACGGTGAACGATTCCCGCGCCATCGTGCCCACCATCCGGAAGGCACGCGATCGAGGAATCCTCGTGATCGCGCTCGACAGTCCCACCGACCCCGTGGATGCCACCGACGCGCTGTTCGCGACCGACAACTACAAGGCGGGCACGCTGATCGGCCGTTACGCGAAGGCGGTGCTGGGCGACCGCCCCGCGCGCATCGCGACGCTCGACCTCTTTCCCGGCCACCCCGTCGGTGCGCAGCGCCACAATGGATTCCTCCGGGGCTTCGGCCTTCCCGCCCCCGACGCCGCGAGCAACACCCTCGGCAGGCCTGACGAGGTGGTCTGCATGGCCGACAGCTACGGCAATCAGGCCAGAGGGCAGGCGGGGATGGAGAACTGCCTCCAGAAGGACCCGGGCATCGACGTCGTGTACACCATCAACGAGCCCACGGCGGCCGGCGCCTATCGGGCGCTCGTCGCGGCGGGAAAGGCGCAGGGCGTGGTGATCGTGTCCGTGGACGGCGGCTGCCAGGGCATCCGCGACGTCGGCGCGGGCCACATCGCCGCCACCGCCCAGCAGTATCCGGTGGAGATGGCGCGGTTAGGCGTCGCCGCGGGAGCCGAGTTTCTCCGCAGCGGCAAGCGGCCCAGCGGCTACACCGACACCGGTGTCAACCTGATCGCCGCCCGGCCGATGCCGGGCGTTGAGAGCAGGGACGTGGCCACCGGCATGGAGCATTGCTTCGGCGACCGGTAGGCATCCTGCAGGCGCGCGCGTGGCGGGACCGGCTGCCTCCGCTGGGCACCATCGGCTCGCTCGTCGCGCTCGTGGCGGCCTGCATCTTCTTCACGGCGCGCACCGGCCGCTTTCTCACCGGCGCGAACCTGTCGCTCGTGCTGCAGCAGGTGATGGTGGTCGGCGTCATCGCCATCGGCCAGACGCTCGTCATCCTCACGGCCGGCATCGACCTCTCCTGCGGGGCCGTGATGGCGCTCGGCGGGATCGTCATGACGAAGCTCGCCGTGCAGCATGGGCTGCCCGTACCGGCGGCAGTCGCGAGCGGCATCGGTGTGGCCGTGCTCTTCGGCCTCGTGAACGGCCTGCTCGTGAGCGCCATCCGGCTGCCACCGTTCATCGTCACGCTGGGCACCTGGAACATCGCCTTCGCCATCACCCAGCTCTACTCGTCCGCGCAGACGGTCACGCAATTGCCGCCGGCCATGACCGCGCTCGGCCGCACCTTCCGCGTGGGCGGCACCTCGGTGGTGTACGGGGCGCTGGTGATGCTGCTGCTGTACGCCATCACCTGGTTCGCGCTGCGCGAGACCGCGGCGGGGCGCCACGTCTACGCCATCGGCAACAACCCGGAGGCCACCCGGCTCGCGGGCATCGACACCAACCGGCTGCTCGTGGGCGTGTACGCGCTGGCCGGCGCGCTGTACGGCGTCGCCGCGCTGCTCCTCGTGGCCCGCACCGGCGTCGGCGACCCGAACGCGGGCCAGACCGAGAATCTGGACTCCATCACCGCGGTGGTGCTCGGCGGCACGAGCCTGTTCGGCGGGCGCGGCATGGTCATCGGCTCGCTGGTCGGCGCGCTCATCGTCGGCGTCTTTCGCAACGGCCTCACGCTCATGGGCGTGTCGTCGGTTTATCAGATTCTGATCACCGGCGTGCTCGTGATCCTGGCGGTCGCCGCCGACCAGCTCTCCCGCCGCGACCCGTCGCGATGACGACCGCCGCGACCACGGCCACGCCGATCCTCCAGGCCCGGGGACTGGTAAAGCGCTACGGGCACGTGACCGCGCTCGCCGGCACCGACTTCGATCTCCGTCCGGGCGAGATCCTCGCCGTGATCGGCGACAACGGCGCCGGCAAGTCGTCGCTGATCCGCGCCCTCTCCGGCGCGCTCATCCCCGACGCCGGGGAGATCCTGCTCGAGGGCCGGCCCGTGCACTTCCGGACCCCGGTCGACGCCCGGCGCGCCGGCATCGAGACCGTGTATCAGGATCTTGCCATCGCGCCGGCGATGTCCATCGCCGAGAACCTGTTCCTGGGCCGCGAGCCCCGGCGCGGCGGCGTCGCCGGACGCCTGCTCCGGATGCTGGACCGCGAGCGCATGCTGCGCGAGAGCGCCGCGCATCTCGCCGAGCTCCGGATCGGCATCGCGTCCATGTCCCAGCCGGTCGAGACGCTCTCCGGCGGCCAGCGACAGGCGGTCGCGGTGGCGCGCAGCGCCGCCTTCGCGCGGCACGTGGTGATCATGGACGAGCCCACCGCGGCGCTCGGAGTGAAGGAGAGCGGGATGGTGCTGGATCTCATCCGGCGCGTGCGCGACCGCGGGCTCTCGGTGGTGCTCATCTCGCACGACATGCCGCACGTCTTCGAGCTGGCCGACCGGATCCACATCGCCCGGCTCGGCAGGCGCGTGGCCGTGGTGCGGCCGGGGGCCGTCAGCATGAGCGATGCGGTCGCGGTGATGACCGGCGCACTGCACCCCGAGGCGCTCCCGGACGGCGAGCCGCGGTGACTGGCGGCAGCTTCTACGGAAAAAGCAGTTGACAGGTCCGCCCCGCCGACCTATTCTACTGGAAGTTCCGTAGACATGGATCGCCCCGATGACCGACATCTATTTCCCTCCCCGCGAGCTGGCCGTCATGAGCATCCTCTGGCGGCTCGGCTCGGCGACAGTGAGCGAGGTTCGTGACGCGCTCGAGGAACCGCTGGCGTATACCTCCGTGCTCTCTGCGCTGCAGACGCTGGAGGACAAGGGTTATGTCCGGCACGAGCCGGAGGGGCGGGCGTATCGCTACTTCCCCGTGGTGGAAGCCGAACGCGCCGGCGGCAGCGCCCTGTCGCGCATCCGCGAGTCGATCTTCCAGGGCTCCGCGACGCGGATGTTCGCGCAGCTCGTCTCCGACAGAAAGCTGAGCCGCGAGGAGCTGGAGCGGATGCGCCGGCTTCTGGCCGAACGGCTGAAGGACGAGCCATGATCGCCATCTGGATGGGCTACTCGCTCGCGATTGGTGTGCTGCTGGGAGTCGCCGCGCTGGCGATCTCCGGTGTGCTGCGCCTGGTGCGGATGCCCACGCGCTGGACGTGGGGGGCGGCGCTGGCGTGTACCATGGCCTTATCCGTTCTGGGACCCTTCCGGTCGCACGGCGATCAGCCGCTGTCATTCCGGATTCGGGACCGGCAGGTGGCACCGGCTGCCGTCGTGCCGGCTACACCCGAGGGAATCCTCGCCCAGTTCAGGGCGCGACTGCGGGAGCTACGGGGCCGCGCGGTTGAGGGCGCGCGCACGGCGCTGGTCACGGTGGAGCATCGGGTGCCGATGCTGGACCGCTGGCTGGCGTGGGGGTGGTCCGCGCTCAGCCTTGCCCTGGTTGGATTGCTCGCTGGTGTGCACCTGCGCTTCCGGCGGCTGCGCCGCCGCTGGCCGGCGGCGCGGATCGACGGCGTGCCCGTGCGCGTATCGCCGGCGCTCGGCCCCGCCGTGATCGGCGCCGTGCGTCCGGAGATCGTGGTTCCCGCCTGGCTGCTCGAGCGCGGTGCGGGGGAGCAGTCGCTCGTGATCGCGCACGAACGGGAGCACGTGCGTGCGCGCGACCCGCTCCTGCTCGGCGCCGCGTGCTGCGTCGCCGCAGTGCTGCCCTGGCATCCCGCTGCCTGGTGGATGTTGTCGCGGCTGCGGCTGGCCGTGGAGCTGGACTGCGACCATCGCATCCTGCGCCGCGGCGTCACGCCGCGCACCTATGGCACTCTGCTCATCGACCTCGCCGGACGCTGCTCCGGCTTCCCGGCCGGCGCGCCCGCGCTCGCCGACACACCGTCTCACCTGGAACGGAGGCTCGTCGCCATGCATCCCGATCGCTCTCGCTTTCCCCTCGCGCGTGGTGCCGGGCTGGGTGCCCTCGCGCTGGTCGCCGTGCTCGCCGCGTGCGAGGCGCGCATGCCCACCTCCGCCGACGTGGACCGCATGGACGTCGCCGCCGCGGAGCGCGGCGCCACCGCGATGCACCTCCGCTCGATGACCGACAGCCTCGCCACCTACACCATCGACGATCAGGCCGCGACGGTGGTGCAGGCGCACGCCCTCGGCGCGGAGCAGATCGCGTCGATCGAGGTGCTGAAGCACCGGGCGGCGGGTGCGCGCGACGAGATTCGCATCACCACCCGTGAGGCCGCTCGCGCGCGGGGCGAGCTGGCGGCGGGCCAAGCGGCGAACGCACCGGCGCAGCTCCGAATCCGTGAGGCCGGCGGCCTGGCATTGGGCGACAGCGCCCGCCACGGAGCGCGCATGCGGGTGAGCGAGAAGACCTTCGATGGGTTGCTGCTCATCGACGGCGTGCGCTCCAGCATCGCCGCGATGCACGCACTGGTGCCCGCCGACATCCAGAGCGTGCAAGTGCTCAAGGGGTCGGCCGCGATGCAGGCCTACCCCGAACCCGCGGCGCGGAACGGCGTCATCCTCATCACCACCAACCGGCATCCGAGCGCGAAGTAGATCAACGAAAGGTCCGGGGTCCGGACCCGTACAGCCGCTCGGTCACCATTAACCGCCACGGGAGCTTGCAGTCCGTCAGCGAAACGTCCCTGGGCTGAACTCGTACAGCCGCTCTGGCGCACCGACCTCCTCGTCGGGGCGCCAGAAGCCCAGCTGCTCCGCCCAGCGCAGCGTCTGCAGCCGCCGGCCTCCCAGGGTGATGAAGCCGGCGGCGCGCGTGGTGACCACACCCAGACGCCGGAGATCGGCCAGCCCGCGAAACACGGTGGCAGCACGTTCCGCCACGATGCGCCGCGCCGTTGCCACGCCGATCCCCGGCACTCGGGCCAGCTGGGAGCGCGTGGCGGTGCGCACCTCCACCGGAAAGCGCTCGGGGTGCGCGAGCGCCCACGCAACTTTGGGGTCCAGCGCCAGCGGCAGGTTCCCGCTGTCATCGTACGCCAGCTCGTCGGCCGAGTAACCGTAGCCGCGCATCAGGTGATCGGCCTGATACAGCCGGTGCTCGCGCATCGCCGGCGTGGCACGCACGTCGGCCATCGGGGTGTCGCGAATCGGCCGGAAGGCACTGAACTGCGAGTGATGGACGCCGCCCCCCGCGTACAGCTCCGACACGCGGCCGATGATCGTGCGATCCGAATCCGGCGTCGCGCCCACCACCAGCTGCATCGTCATCCCTGCGGCCCCGCCCGGGCGCAGCGCGTCGTGCGGACGCCCATCCGTTTCCTCGGCGCGGTTGCGGTTCACCAGCGCGCGCGCCTGCTCCAGCGTGGCGAGCGTGGCGGCGAAGGACTTGTCCGGTGCGATGCGCGCGAGGCTCTCGCCGCACGCCGCCTCGAGGTTCACCGAGACGCGCGTCGCCAGTGCGGTGATCCGTTCCACCTGCGCCTGCTCCGCGCCGGGCACGATCTTCACGTGGATGTAGCCGCGGAACCGGTGCCGACCGCGCAGCAATTCCAGGACGCGAATGAGATCGTCCATCACCTTCACCGGCCGGCCGGGGATGCCGGTGGTGATGAAGAGTCCCTCGCACCAGCCGCGCGCGCGAGCCGCGAGGAAGATGCGCACCAGCTCCTCGGGCTTGAGGAGCGTGCGCGGCATCTCCCGGTCGCGGCGCATGGGGCAATAATGGCAGTTGAAGCTGCACGCGTTCGTCATCAGGATACGCAGCAGCGTCGTGCGGCGCCCCGACGGCCCGCTGGAGCGCACCGTGCGCAGGTTCAGCGGCCGGAGCGCCCCCACCTGGCTGGCGTTTCGGAGCCGCGGCGGGAGCGGCACAGGCATGGTCGGATCGCGCCCCGGAAATCCCTCGTGGTCCACCGCGGCCAGCGACATCAGCACCGCGATCTTCTCGTCCAGCGGCAGCTCGGCGGACATCATTCACTCCCGGGCTAGTATCCAGTGGAACTCTACCGAAGAAAGGCCGAATCGCAAGAGCAGACCGACGACCGGGCGCCAGCGTCCCGCTACTCTCGATGGAACTGGCGCGACGGGACGCGCGTCCTAGACTGGAGAGGTACTCATCCACACGCGAGGTGACAGTGGCTGACGAGTCGAGGCCCACCGGCAGTCCGGCAATCGTGCGCGGGTCGGCCCGGCCGCAGCCGTTCACGGGTGCAACCGGTGCTCGCCGCGGCCGGCCCTTCGAAGCACGGCGCCGGCGATGGCTCCCCGTGCTCGGCGGCGTGCTGCTGGTCGCCCTTCTCGCCCCGGTCGCCGCACGGCGCATCACCGACCTGCTCTGGTTCCAGCACATCGGGTACGAGCGCGTCTTCCTCACGCGGGTGCTCGCGCAGTGGGCGCTCGGCATCGGCGCGGGCGTGTTCGCGCTCGTGGTGCTCCTGATGAACGCACGCGCCGTGCTCCGGGATCTCGAGCTCCCGGACGTATCGGCCGTGGACCGCTTCCGCTCCGGCCCGATGGTGCATGCGCGGCTTCACGTGCGGGTGGCCGCGGGGCTCGCCCGCCCCGCCGCCTACGTGCTCGCGCTGTTCGTGGGTCTTCTGGCGGCGTCGCAGTGGCGCGTGCTCGCGCAGTTCTTCTTCCGCGAGCCCTTCGGCATCGCCGATCCGGTGTTCGGGCGCGACGTGGCCTACTACGTCTTCACCGTGCCCTTCATCCAGGTACTGCTCGACTACGCGGAGCTCGTGCTCTTCCTGGCCGGCTGCGTCATCGTGCTGCCTGTCTACGCGGCGCGCGGCGAGATCCGCTGGCGCCGGCTGTGGCCGACCGTCGGCCCCATCGCGCAGAGGCATCTCGGTGTGCTCGCGGCGTGCGCGCTCGTGCTGGCGGGGCTCGACACGCTCCTCGTGCAGCTGCCGCTCGTGCTGCAATCGGCGCACGCGTCGCTGCACGGCGCGGGGTACACCGATCTGACGGTTCGGCTGCCCGCGTTGCGCATTGCGGGTGCCGCGGCGCTGCTGGCGGCTGTGCCGGTGCTCTGGAGCGCGTGGCGCGGACGGGTGCTGCGCGGTACGGCGGCCTCCGTGGCGGCCTACGCCCTGATCGCGATGCTGCTCGCGGGCATCGCCCCGGCCGCGTTTCAGCGGCTGGTGGTGCAGCCGAACGAGCTGGATCGTGAGGCACCCCAGATCCGCCGGCACATCGAGGCCACCCGGCGCGCGTGGGGTCTGGAGGCGGTAGAGTCGCGCGAGCTCGATCCCGAGCGGCGGCTGACGGCGGCCGACATCGCCGCCAATGCCGCGACCATCACCAACGTGCGCCTGTGGGACCGCGAGCCGCTGCTCCAGACCTTCGGACAGCTGCAGTCCATTCGCACGTATTACGATTTCGTCTCCGTGGACGACGATCGCTATCGCATCGGCGGCGCGCTGCGCCAGGTGCTGCTCTCGGCGCGCGAGCTGAACCCCGCGGCGCTGCCCACGCGGAGCTTCATCAACGAGCACCTCACCTTCACGCACGGCATGGGCGTCACGCTGGGTCCCTCGAACCAGGTGACCGACGAGGGGCTGCCGATGCTGTGGATCCGCGACCTGCCGCCCAGCTCCGACGTGGGCCTCGGCATCACACGCCCGCAGATCTACTTCGGCGAGCTGCCCAACGATTTCGCGCTCGCGCCCAGCCGGCAGCGGGAGTTCGACTATCCGGCGGCGCAGGGCGATGCCGACGTCTATTCCGCCTACGCCGGCCGTGCGGGTGTGCCGGCGGGCTCGTTCGTGCGCCGGCTGCTTTTCGCGCTGCGTTTCCAGTCACTCAACATCCTGCTCTCCCGCGACCTCACACCGCGCACGCGCGTGCTCTTCCACCGCAACGTGCTGGACCGCGCCGAGCTCGCGCTTCCCTTCCTGCGCTTCGATCGCGATCCGTACGTGGTGGTGACGGACAGCGGCCGCCTGGAGTGGATTCTCGACGCGTACACCACCTCCAGCCGCTACCCGTACTCGGAGCCACTGGACGACGGCACGAACTACATGCGAAACAGCGTGAAGGTGGTGATCGACGCGTACGATGGCGACGTCACCGCCTACGTCGCGGATCCCGCCGATCCGATGATTCGCACCCTCGCGCGCATCTACCCCGGCCTGCTGCATCCCCTGTCCGAGATGCCCACGGACCTGCGCGCGCACCTGCGCTATCCCGAGGATCTCTTCCGCGCCCAGACCGCGCTCTACGCCACCTTCCACATGACCGACCCGGAGACCTTCTACCACCGCGAGGACCAGTGGCAGATCCCGGAGAGCCAGGTGAGCGACCCCGGCGACCGCGAGGGGTTCATCCGGCACATGGTCATGCGGCTGCCCGGCGAGCGGCAGCCGGAGTTTCTGCTCATGCGCCCCTTCACCCCGCGCCAGAAGGACAACCTGGCCGCGTGGATGGTGGCGCGGAACGACGGCGCCAACTACGGAAAGCTCATTGCCTATCGTTTCCCCCGGCAGAGCCTCGTCTTCGGCCCGACGCAGATCGTGAACCGCATCAACCAGGACACCGAGGTCTCGCGGCAGGTGTCGCTGTGGGATCAGCGCGGGTCGGAGGTGATTCGCGGCGAGCTGCTCGTCATCCCCATCGAGCAGTCGCTCATCTACGTACAGCCGCTGTACCTGCGCGCGCAGGGGGGCCGCATTCCGGAGCTCAAGCGCGTGATCGTGGTGCACGAGGGGCAGGTGGTGATGGATGCGACCCTCGAGGCGGGGCTCCGACGGCTCTTCGGTGGTGCTTCCGCGTCGGTGCCGGGATCCGTCGTGTCGGCGCCGGCGCCAGCGCCGCCGCGAACGCTCGCCGCTGCCGCGGACAGCGGCACGGCGCGCGCATCGGCGCTCATCCGGGAGGCCGTGCAGCACTACGACCGCGCGCGCGCCGCGCAGCGCGCGGACGACTGGGCGACGTACGGCGCGGAGATGCGCCAGCTCGGCGAGATCCTGAAGCAGCTGCAGCCGAAGCCGGGACGCATCACGGTGCCGAATGGGCCACAATGACGAGGAGTCATCCGCCGCATCCGTATACCCTTCGTCACTGTGGCCAGTCGCGAAAGAGAGGTATCACAATCCCATCCAGTACGTCGCCTTGATCAGGAAGACGTTGGTCGGCTGGGTGCGGAAGATCGCGCCCACGTCGCGCGAGCCGTCGAAGTCTCCGATCGGCGCGAAGCCGCTGCGCTGCTGCTGCCACACCAGGTACAACGACGAGCCGGGACGGTACTCCCACCGTAGCACCGCGTTGCCGTGCAGGGCCCGTGCGTTGAAGGTGGGATTCCCGAACCGGATGAGCGTGTTGTCGGGTCCCGCGCCATCGGGATCGACGGTATACACGTCGCTGGCTGGATCGTAGGTGATGGTCCCGCGGTCGCGCCCGTACACGGCGAAGTCGTAGCCGCGCGGCGTGGTGAACTCCTTGTAGTCGGTGAAGCGCCCCGCCGATACGAAGGGCTGGATGTACGCCTGCAGGCTCAGCGTGGTGGTGAGCGTCCACTCGACGCGCGTGTCGAGCGAGAGCGTGGTCTGGCGCAGATTGCTGAACACGTACCGCGCGCCGTACGTCGCCGTCGCGAGGGGATCGCCGGTGGCAGTCACGTACTGCGATGTGCTGCGCGACGTGGTGAGCGTGGGGGCGAAGCTCACGTGCACGTTGCTCGCGGGGCGCGCATCGACGCCCAGGCTCTCCTGCAGGGAGCTGCCGCCCGAGGCGTCGCGCGTGTACGACGCGTTCGCGCTGAGCGTCACCAGCCGGCGCGAATCGGTGTTGATCCCCAGGTTCGCGCTCCACGACCGGGGCACCCGCGCCAGCGGGCCGCCCCGTGTCAGGCGGTCGTCGTAGTAGGCGGGGTTGTACGTCAGCCCGGCGCCCGCCCCCCAGAAGTTCCGGAAGGTCGCCGAACCGCGCCCCGACAGCCCCGCGTAGATCACGTCGCCGCCGAAGTTGCGCGTGAGATTGGCATACGCGAATGTCGTCGCCGACTGGACGTGCCGGGTGGCCTGGATGGTCTGATGCCCGTACAGCGCGCTCAGCGCCTGAAAGTCGGTGCGCCCCTGGAAGCCGAGATCGTTGATCTCGAACCCCGGGCTGGACTCCTTCACCGCCAGCGATCCGAACCACGCGCCGGTCTGCTGCAGGGCCAGCTCCCCCATGTGGCCGGTGAGCGAGGAGCGTGTCGGGTCGAACGAGAGATAGTCGGCGTCCGGGCGCTGAAAATAGCGCGCGCTGTTGGTCTGCAGCCCGGCGATCGCGGCCTGGTCGCCGTCCACGCGCGTGCCGGCCAGGAACCCGCTCAGGTAGAAGCGGCGATTGTCCCACGCATGCTCGAAGTCCACCCCGCCGAAGCCGGCGCGCGAGGGCAGCAGCGGCCGGAAGGCGGGGTCGCTCATGTCGCGGACGGTGCCGGTGAGCATCCCGCCCACCACCGTCTGCCCGGCGCGGAAGTCGCGCCGCAGCCGGCCCGCGAAGTAGTTGGTGCGCGGCTCCACCGGGAGCGTGCTGTCGGCGCCCGCGCCCAGCGCCACGCGCCCCTGCTCCTCCGTGGTGACCGCGTCGAGCACGCCCAAGGTCCAGGGCCCCGAGCGGCCCGTCACCTTGGCCGCGCCGGCGATGGTCGTCTGGTCGGGCGCGTCCGCGGCGGTGACGGTGCGCGCGCCTAACGTCATCCCACGGAACAATCCGCGCTCCGGCGGGCGCCCGATCCGGCGCGAGTACAGGAAGTACTGCGAGCCGAAGTCGTTCTGGGTGCGCACCTGCCCGAAGTCGAAAACGTCGGAGCCCTCCAGGAAGAAGGGCCGCTTCTCGGGGAAGAAGGTTTCGAACGCCGAAAGGTTCACGACGGCGGGGTCCACCTCCACCTGCCCGAAGTCCGGGTTCACCGTCGCGGTGAGCGTGAGCGCGCCGCCGAGGCCGTAGCGCACGTCGCCACCCACCGATGGCTGGAAATCCTCGTGCTCGTAGAACGGACTGCTCCGCGCCGGCGGCGGGGGCGGCGTGCTGGTGAGCTTGGAGCTGGCGTACGGCATCACCTCGAGCCGGCGCGGCTGCGCGAGGCTGTCCAGCCCCGTGAGTGTGCCGAAGACCGACACGAAGCCGGGGGAGTTGGGCGTCCACGGTGCCCAGGAGTCGCGCTCGTTGCGCCGGGCCACGTCGCGCATCACCTGGAAGCCCCACTCGCGCGCACCGGTCGCCGGCGCGTGGCCGTACCGCAGCTGAGATAACGGAATGCGATACTCCGCCACCCAGCCCAGCGAGTCGATGCGCGTCGCCACCTGCCACACCGCATCCCAGTTCACGTCCTCGTTGCCGTCGCTGTACGTGTACACGTCCTTCTCCACGCCGCGCGGGTTCACCGAAAAGCGGAAGGCCGTGCGGCGGTCGTGGTACGAGTCGATGATGACGTGCAGCCAATCCGAGTAGATGCCGGTGGCGTCGCGGCGCGCGAGCTGCGCGGCGATGGAATCCGGGTGCGCGTCGAACATCCGCACGCCCACGTACAGCGCCTCGTCGTCGTACAGCACCCGCACGGTCATCGAGTCCGTCGGCGGCTTGCCAGGGTTGGGGTAGCTCTGGGTGAAGCGCCGTGCCGCCGGCGCGCGCTGCCATGCCGGCTCGTCCAGGCGGCCGTCCAGCACCACGCGCCCCACGAGCCCCGCGGCGTGCAGGGTGGGACGTGCGGCAGCGCCCGCCGCCGCGGAGTCCGCCCCTGGACGCTGCGCGGCGAGACCATCGGGAAGAAACGCGAGCCGCGCGACGGCAAGCATGGCGCAGCTGACGAGAAGACGACGGTGCACGGAACGGATTGCGGTGGAGGTGCTGCGGAGATGATCGCCGGGAACGTCAGACGGCTCGAGCGTGGGACAGGCCGGCGTCCGGAAGGTTGCGGCGGCGGCCCAGCCGACGGAGCAGCCGGGGTGGTCGCGCGCGTGATGCCGGAGTCTGGGTGAAAGATGCACGCCGCGCGACGACACTGGGGCAGTGCGGCCCGGCGCTGACATATCGCGGACACATCCAGAGATGGGTCGCGCCTTCGCGATACATCCCACTCACGGCGCCCCGGGACAGTGAGCAGGGGGCTCGTGGCGAGAGAAGGCTCCGCGGTTTCCGCGATGCCGTTCCTCGCGGAACCCTACTCGCCTCGCAGCACCATCCCCGGGTCAACCCGCGCCGCGTGCCGCGCCGGCGCCCAGCTCGCCGCCACGCCCACCGCGACCAGCACCAGCGCCGCGCCGGCCAGCGCCACCGCGTCTGTGGGGCTCACGCCGTAGAGCAGCGCTGCCAGCACCCGCGTCGCCCCCATTGCGCCCGCGAGCCCCAGCACGATCCCGAGCACCACGAGAGACAGCGCCTGGAGCAGCACCATCCGCAGCACCCGCGCGGGCGGCGCGCCCAGCGCCAGACGCACGGCGATCTCGCGCTGGCGCAGGCTCACCACGTACGCGATCACGCCGTACGTCCCCACCGCGCCCAGCGCCAGCGCCACCGCCGACGCGATCCCCAGCAGCAGCAGCGTGAACGTCGTCCGCGCCTCCGCGCGGCGCACCACGTCGGCCATCGGCTGCACGGCATAGAGCGGCACGGAGGGGTCAAGCGCCCGCACCACGCGCTCCGCCGCGGCGGCCACCACCTCGGCGCCCTGCGCGCTGCGCGCGACGAAGCCGATGTCCCGGGGCGTGAATCGCGTTGCGCCCGTGGAGTCGCTGCCCAGGGCGACCACCAGCGGCACGTAGATCGTCTCGTCAGGCGGCGCCTCCAGCGCGGTGCCGCGCACGTCGCCGGCGACGCCGACGATCGTCTGCCAGGGGCCGCGCGCGTTCATCCGCACGCGCCGCCCCACCACCGGCTGCCCCTTCCAGTAGCGCTCCGCCACGCTGCGGCTCACGATCACCTCGCGCGGCGCGTTCGCCGGGTCGGGGCGCTGGAAGGTGCTCCCCTGCAGCAGCGGAATTCCCATCGCCCGGAAGTAGCCAGGGCTCGCGTACACCACCTGATGCAGCGCCGGCATCGTGCCGGGAGGCAGCGGCTGCCCTTCCACGAACACGGCCGTGTCCTGCCGGGCCTCGGTGGTCAGGGGCAGCTTCGTGGCCGCGCCCGCCGCCGAGATGCCGGGCACCGCGGACATCGCCTCGAGCGCGCGGATGACGAACCGTGCCGGATCCTCCGGCGCCGGATACGCGCTTTTCGGCAGCGCCACGCGGAAGCTGAGCGCGTGCGCGGGGTCGAAGCCCGGCTGCACCGCGCGCAGCCGCAGGAAGCTCCGCGCCATGAGCGCGGCGCCACTCAGAAGTGCTAATGTCAGCGCGAGCTGCGACACCACCAGCGCCTGCCGCGCGCGCTGCTGCGTGCGCCCCGCCGTCAGCGAGCGGCCGGCGCTCCCCAGCAGCGCCGACAGCGCCAGCGACGCGGATCGCAGTGCTGGGATGAGCGAGATGCCCAGAGCCGCGAGGACGACGATCCCCGCCGCGACGCCGAGCACGCGCGCGTCGACGTTCACCTCGTCCAGCCGCGGGATGTGTGCCCCCCCACCCGCGGGCAGCGCGCGCAGCACGCGCACGCCCGCCGTCGCGAGCGCCACCCCGAG
>DATEPM010000041.1:0-3537 GCA_035273185.1 Gemmatimonadaceae bacterium | reverse complement strand
CGGGTTCGCTCGTGGTGTGGGACTGCTTCTACTCGGGCCGCTTCGGCCTCTCCTGGACGCGGCTTCGCCGCGCCGGCTTCGGAGAGCTCGCGAGCTTCGGCGGGGGCCGGGTGGTCGTGCTGCGGCGAGGCGGCGGTCACGGCACCGGCGGCGGCGTGCGCGGCATGACCATCAGCCGTCCTCGGTGCCGGTAGCTCACGGTCATGTCGAGCCGCGTGCGGCGCTCGAACGGTGGATGTGCGTAGAGACGAACGGGCCGCGGCGACACATAGCGGTCGATTGCGAAGCCGGCCACGAGTGACTCCGAGACGAAGCGGAAGCCGGGCGCCGGCGGGTGCGGGAGCGGGCGGTGCGGACCGCTGTCGCATGAAGCGCCCCACCACACCACCGCCGGGCAGGGTCCGTAGGAACGGGCGCGCCGCAGCACGTCGATCTCGCTCACGCGCCTGCCCTGCGGCGGATCCCACCAAACGTCGCCGAGGTAGAAGCCGAGGATGCGCGACCAGGTGTGCGCGCCGAGCAGCATGATCGCGCGCGGCCTGCCTGTGTAGCGGAGCACCTTCGCCACCTGCTGCCAGTGGGCGCGCTGGGCGCCCGCGTCGCTCGGCACCGCCATCACCATCGCGACCGACAGTGCGACGAGCCCGATCGCGGCCGCCGTTCCGAACACGCGTGCCCGGCGCGCCGCCAGCCCGCACGCGAGCGCGATGAGCAGCGGCACGAGCGCGCCGATCACATTCCGCGCGTTCAGGTAGTCGGCGCCGCCCACGGCGAGCAGCACGGGGACGAGCACCGCGACCGCACCGAGCCCGCCCGCCACCACCGCCGCACGGCGTTCGACCCGATCCGCACGCAGCACCAGCAGCGCGCAGCCGGCGAGCACCAGCGCCGCGCCGATCGCGACCACCACCTGGCTCGCGGGCGGGGTGAAGCCCGCGATGAAGAACTGCGGGATCTGCTCGACCCTCACTCCGAGCGGCGCGTGGATGAAGTAGTAGGTCCGGCTGCTCTGCGCCCTCGCGAGGATGAACAGCGCGGCCGCGGGCACACCCACTCCCGCCACCGCGCTCACGCGCCAGCGCACGGGCATCCGGCGGTCGGCCAGCAGGACGACGGCCTCCGGCGCGACCAGGAACGCGGCGAAGTAGTGCGTGCACAGCGACACCACCGCGGCCACCGCCCACAGCGCGAGTCGCCTCGGCGTCGGCTCTTCCCTCGCCCGCGCGAAGAGCCACAGGGCAACCGTGGCCGCGAGCACGAGCAGCGCGTAGGAGCGCGCCTCCTGCGAGTACCAGACGAGGAACGGGTTCACCGCCACGAGCCCCGCCGCGAGCAGCGCCACGCGGCGCCCGGCAAGGGTGCGCGCGGCGGCGAATGCGACCGGAACAGTGGCCACGCCGGCGAGCGCCGACAGCGAGCGCAGCCCGGTCTGAGTGTCGCCGAACAACCGCACCCACACCCACGCGAGCACGTAGTAGAGCGGCGGCGTGGACTCCGTGTGCGGGAGCCGCGCGAGCATCTGGCCGAGCGTGCCGCGCAGGAGCCAGGCCGTGGTGGCCTCGTCGTACCAGAAGCCCTGGCGCCCGATCGCCCAGAAGCGCAGCAGCGCGGCCGCGGCCGTCACTGCCACCACGGCCGCGGCCACCGGCGCCAGCGCGCGTCTGGCCTGCGTCTCCAGCATGCTGGCGCCGAAGAGTCCGCCCGCCGGCTCAAGCCGCGCTGAAGGCGGGATGAGGATCCCGTTAGGCGGGAATACCCCAAATGGTTCTCTACAGTTCCCGCGCGGAGGCGCCGATTCCTAGTAAGTAGGCAATCGCGCCCACGCATTCCCTCATGCGTCGTCTGCTTCTCACATCGCTTCTGCTCGTCCTCGGCTGCTCGTGGGTCGCCGGGAGCGCCGATGCGCGCACATACATGGCGCCGTGCGTCGGCCCAGGGAAGAGCGGCCCGATGTGCCACTTCTGGACCGCGCGCGCCGTGTCGATCAACGATGGCGACACGATCGGCGTGCGCGTGGACGGCCAGCGCCGCGTGTGGCAGGTCCGCTTCACCGGCGTGCAGGCCACGGAGCTTCATCACTACTCCCAGCCCTGGGCCGGCGAATGCAACTCGGTGGAGGCGGCCAAGCGGGTGCAGCAGCTCGTGCGCGGCAGCCACCACCGCGTGCTGCTCTCGGCACAGCATCCGGGCAAGCGCTTCACCTACCGCCTCGGCCGCTGGATCGCGGTGAAGGTCCACGGTCACTGGCGCGACCTCGGCGCGCTCGAGATGGCGGAGGGTCACACCCTCTGGATGTCCGACGAGCAGGACACCGCCTGGAACAAGGTCTACAACAGGCTCGGCCAGCAGGCGGAGCAGAAGCACATCGGTCTATGGGACCCCACGCATTGCGGCGTCGGGCCCGACCAGGACGTGCCGCTGCGCGTGTGGGTGCAGTGGGACCCGCACGGCATCGACGCGTCGAACATGAACGACGAGTGGGTGAAGGTGCAGAACCTGAGCACCACCAAGTCGCTGCCGCTCACGCATTGGTGGATACGCGACTCCGGCCTTCGCCGCTACACGTTCCCGCGCGACACGGTGCTGCACCCGGGCGCGACGATCACGATCCACGACGGGGCGGGGCAGAACAGCGCCACGGACCTCTTCTGGAACATCGGCGCGCCCGTGTTCCAGAACATCGGCGACGGCGCCTACCTCTTCGACCCTCAGGGTGACATCCGCGCGAGCATGGTCTACCCGTGCGTGGTGGCGTGCTCTGACCCGAACCAGGGTGCGCTGAGCATCTCGGCGCAGGTGAGGGGGCAGCAGTTCGTGCAGATCGCGAACGTGTCCGACCATCCGGTGAATCTCTACGGCTACCAGCTCACCGCGCCGGGCTGGCCCTACGACTTCGGCCCGAACTCGGTGCTTCAGCCGGGCCAGACGATGCGCGTGGACCTCGACGGCGCGCAGGCGCAGGACACGCAGCTCGACCGCCACTGGGGAACGCCGTACCCCCATCTGCATCGGGGCGGCGAGGCGGTGCGAGTGAACACCTTCAACGGCATCACGATCGCGTGCGATTCGTGGGGCGGCGCCAGCTGCTCCTAGCGGGCGAGCACTAGACCACGCACTCGTCGACGTAGCACCACTGCCACGCCTCACCCGGCTCGAGCGAGCCAACGATGGGATGGCCGCTCTCGGCCGCGTGCTTCGTCGCGTGCGTGTTCTTGGACGAGTCGCAACAGCCGACCTTGCCGCACGTGAGGCAGAGTCTCAGGTGCACCCAGCTGTCGCCCATCGCGACGCATTCGGCGCAGACGGTCTCGTCGGTGGCCATCACCCTGATCTGGTCGAGGTGCTCGCAGATAACGGCCATGAGAGAAAGGTAGCGCGGAGCAGGATTTCCACATCCTGAGTGTGTAAAACTGGACGTCGTGGAACCAGCCACACGTGAGAGGAAGTGCCGGCGGCGGGAGGTGGCGCCCGGCTCGCCGCGGCCGAGCCAGCTCCTTGCCGCCTGGTTCGCGCCCGCGATAGGCATGCTGATCGCTG
>DATEPM010000040.1:0-2938 GCA_035273185.1 Gemmatimonadaceae bacterium | reverse complement strand
TCCAGCAGCGCTGCCAGCGAAGCGATCGGAAGGCGGCGGGGCACGAGCGTGAACACGTCGGCCGCGCCGGCCACGACGCGCTCCGCCACCTCGTCTGCCGGCAGATCCACGCGCCCCGTTTCCGCGGCCAGCGACGTCATGCGCACCTGCTGAATGCCGCACGGCACGATGAGATCGAAATACCGGAGATCCGTGCTGACGTTGAGCGCGAAGCCGTGCCACGTCACCCAGTCGCGCGCGTGCACGCCGATCGATGCCAGCTTGCGATCGCCGATCCAGACGCCGGTGTAGCCCGCGTGGCGCTCGCATGCCAGCCCGTACGTGGCCATCGCGCGCATCAGCAGTTCCTCCACCCGGCGCAGATACCAGTGCAGGTCCTGGCGGTGGCGCTTGAGATCGATGATCGGGTAACCGACCAGCTGTCCGGGTCCGTGAAAGGTGACATCGCCGCCGCGCTCCACCTCGAAGAGCTCCACGCCGCGGGTCCGCAGCAGCTCGGGGGAGGCGAGGAGATGCGCCATCTTCGACGAGCGGCCCAGCGTCACCACCGGCGGATGCTCGACCAGCAGCAGCACGTCCTGGTCCACCGCACCCGCGATCCGCGCCTGCGCCACGGCGCGTTGGAGCTCGAGGGCCTCGGCGTACGGCACGGTGCCGAGTGCGACGATCAGCAGCTCACGCATGGATCATCCGGCCCATGGCGTCCAGCGTCGCCTCGGCGATGGCCTCGGACAACGTGGGGTGCGCGTGGATCGCGAGATCCACTTCCTCGATGGTGAACTCGTTCTCGCGTGCCACGGCCAGCTCGTGGATCAGCTCCGTGGCGTGTGCCCCGACGATGTGCGCGCCGAGGATCTCGCCGTACTTGGAGTCCGCGAGGATCTTCACGAAGCCCTCGGTCTCTCCGGAGGTGCGCGCCCGGCCGTTCGCCGAGAAGGGGAACTTTCCAATCTTGTACTCCAGCTTCTTTTCCTTGCACTGCTGCTCGGTGAGACCGATGGACGCGACTTCCGGGTGGCAGTAGGTGGCGTTCGGAACGTTGCCGTAGTTCACGCCGTGCGTCGGCTTCCCCGCGAGGATCTCGGCCACCACCACTCCCTCCCGCTCTCCCTTGTGCGCGAGCATCGGCGGGCCGGCCACGTCGCCGATGGCATACAGCCCCTTGGCCGAGGTCTCCATGCGCTCGTTGATCCTGATGAAGCCCCGCTCGGTGAGCTCGACGCCCTGTTCCTTCAGCCCGATCTCTTCCACGTTCGCGGCGCGCCCCGCGGCCACGAGCACCTTCTCCACCTCGAGGCTCTTCTTCTCGCCGCCGACGTCCACCGCCATGGTCGCGGAGGCCTTTCCGACCTTCACGTTGCCGATCTTCGCGCCGGTGAGCACGTCGATGCCGCGCTTCTTGAAGGAGCGCGTCACTTCCTTCGAGCTGTCGGCATCCTCCAGCGGCAGGATGTTCGGCAGCACCTCGATGAGCGTCACCTGACTGCCGAACGCACTGAAGACATCCGCGAACTCGCATCCCACCGCGCCGGCACCGACGATCGCGATGCTCTTGGGCGCCTTCTCCAGGATGAGGGCCTCGTCGGAGGAGATGATGACGGTCTTGTTCAGCTCCAGCCCGATCTGCGGCAGCCCGCGCACGCGCGAGCCGGTGGAGATGACGATGCCCTTCCGTGCTTCGTGGCGCTCGTCCTTGCCGTCCTGCGTCTTCACGCTCACGGCGTTCCTGCCGGCGAGCTTTCCGGTGCCTCGGATCCAGGTGATCTTGTTCTTCTTGAATAGGAACTCGACGCCTTTGGAGTTCTGCTGGCTGACGGCGCGGGAGCGCTTCATCGCGACGCCGTAGTCGGTCTTCACCTCGCCGACGATGACGCCGAAGTCCTTCGCCTCGCGCGCGCGGTGGGCGGTGAAGGCGGATTCGAGCAGGGCCTTGGCGGGGATGCATCCCCACAGCACGCAGGTGCCGCCCAGCCCCTCGCGCTCCACGACGGCGACCGAGAGACCGAGCTGGGCGCAGCGGATGGCACCCACGTAGCCGGCGGGGCCGCCGCCAAGGAATATCACGTCGTACGAAGCCATGGATCGGTGGGTATGCGAATTCAGTAAACCAGCAGCAGAGGATTCTCGATCATCCGCCGCACGGTCTGGAGGAACGCCGCGCCCACCGCGCCATCGATCACCCGGTGGTCGCAGCTCATGGTGATGCGCAGCCGCTTGCGGACCTGCGGCGCGCCATCGACCACCACCGGCTTGTCCTCGATCGCACCGATGGCGAGGATGCCCGCCTCGGGCGGATTGATGATGGCGGTGAACTGGTCGATGCCGAACATCCCGAGGTTCGACACGGAGAAGGTGCCGCCGGTGTACTCCTCCGGCGTGAGCTTCCGGTCGCGCGCCCGCCGGGCCAGCTCCTTCGCCTCGCGCGAGATCTCGCTCATCCGCTTCCGGTCGGCGTCGAAGATCACCGGCACGATCAGCCCGTCCTCGGTAGCCACGGCCATGCCGAGGTGCACGCGGTTGAAGTAGCGGATCCGGTCGCCGAGCCAGTGCGCGTTCACCTCCGGGTGCTGGGCGAGCGCGGTGGCCACGGCCTTCAGCACGATGTCGTTATAGGAGACTTTGTATTCCTCTCCCAGCTCCGCGGCGGCGGTGCGCATCTCCGAGGCGCGCGTGAGGTCCAGCTCCGCCGTGAGATAGAAGGTCGGGATGGGCCCGATCGATTCCGAGAGCCGCTTCGCGATCGTTTTGCGAATCTGCGTGAGTGGAACGTCCGTGAAGTCCTCGGCCGTCGGGCGCGGGGCGCGGGCGGGTGCGGCGGCACCGCTGGACAGTGCGGCCTCGATGTCGCGCCGGATGATCCGGCCGCCGGGGCCCGTGCCGCGCATCTGCTGGAGATCCAGCCCCTGCTCGCGCGCGAGCCGGCGCGCGAGTGGGGACG
>DATEPM010000039.1:0-5959 GCA_035273185.1 Gemmatimonadaceae bacterium | reverse complement strand
GCGTGCCGTCGCTTCCGAGACCCGCGCGGGAGTGGCGGGCGCTGGGGCCGGGGCAACGGGCTGTTGGGGCATCGCCAGCATGGCGACCCCGAGGAGAGCGAGGTGGATGGGCACCGGGCCTGTCCTGGTTCGAAGTGATGGGAGTTGGACAGCACCATCGCCCGATTTGGTTGGATCACCCGCGTTGCGTGTGCGCGCTAGTCCAGCTCCGCGATCTCAGCCTCGGTCAGCTCGAGCGCCGCGGCGCCGAGGTTCTCGCGGAGATGCTCGAGCGACAGCGTGCCCGGGATCGGCAGCATCACCGGCGACCGCGCCAGCAGCCAGGCGAGCATCACCTGCGGCGGCGTGGCCCGGTGCCGTTTCGCGACCTGCTTCATCGCGCGATCCGGCTTCCCGTGCAGCGGATAGAACGGCACGAAGACGATCCCTTCGCGCGTGCAGTAGTCGACCACGTCATCGTACTTCCGGTCGGTGAGATTGTACTGGTTCTGCACTGCGGCGATCGGCACGACCTTGCGCGCCCGCTCGATCAGGGGCACGTCCACCTCGGAGATGCCGACGCGTTCGATGGCGCCCCGGGCGACATAGTCGCTGATCGCCCCGAGGCTCTCCTCGATCGGCGTTTCGGAATCGACGCGATGCAGGTAATACAGCGCGATGCGCTCGGTTCGCAGGCTCCGCAAGCTCTGCTCGATCTCGGCGCGCAATACCTCCGGTCGCCCGTGGCCGGCGCCGCCGTAGCCGCCCTTCGTGGCGACGATCACCCCCGACGCCGCGGTCGAGAGTGCGCGCCCGATCGTCTGCTCGCTCTCGCCACCCGTATACAGGTGCGCGGTGTCGATCATCTGCACGCCTGCCTCGACGGCGGCGCGGATGAACGCGACGTTCTCGGCCGTGTTCTTGAGTCGATTCGTGCCGAGCCCGATGCGGGTGATGCGGCGCTCGCCGAGCTGGATGTGTCGCGCCGTCACCGCGCTGCCCCGGCACCCGGCGCCGTGTACACCACCTTCCCGCCGACGATCGTGTACAGCACCTTCGTGCCGAGAATGGAATCCGGCGGCACGGTCATGATGTCGCGCGAGAGCACGGTGATGTCCGCCCATTTGCCCGGCGTGAGGGAGCCGTTCTCGCGCTCCTGGAAGGCGACGTACGCGCCGTTCGTCGTGTACGTCTGGAGCGCCTGCTCGCGCGAGAGCCGCTGGTCCGGGAAGAAGGCCGAGTCGGTGCCCACGCGATAGCGCGTCACACTGCAATGGAACGAGGCGATGGGGCTGATGTCCTCGACCGGCACGTCGGTGCCATTCGTCACCACGGCTCCCGTCTTCCACAGCTTCTGCCAGACGTACGCGCCCTCCGCGGCGCGCTGCCGCCCGAGCCGCGGCAGCACGTACGGTGCGTCCGAGCACTGATGAATCGCCTGCATGCTCGCGACGACGCCCATCTGGCCGAAGCGCGGGATGTCCGACGGGTTCAGGTGCTGCGCGTGCTCGATGCGCCAGCGCAGCGTGTCGCTCTTGACATGATGCTCATTGAAGATCCGTTGATAGGTGTCGAGCGTCTCGCGATTGGCGCGGTCGCCGATGGCGTGCACCGAGATCTGGTAGCCGTGCGCGAGGCCGATCTCGGCGATCTGCCGGATGCGCGCCATCGTGGTCACGTTGAGGCCCGTGTTCGTCGGATCGTCATCGTACGGCTTCAGCATCCATGCGCTGCGGGAGCCGAGCGCGCCATCGGCGGTGATCTCGCCGATGGCGCGGACGGTAAGGTGGCCGTGGCCGTAGTCGATCATGCGATGCGCCACGAGGGCCGCGACGTTGTCGGGCCGCACCTCGCCCTGGTCCACCAGGATGTACAGGCGCAGCGGCACGTCGCCCTCATCGACCATGCGCTTGATGCCGTCGATCGTGGCGAACGACTCCCCCATGTCCTGGAACGTGGTGACGCCGTTCTCGAGTGCGTTCTGTATAGCGCGATGCACGTCGGTCCGGAAATCCGCCTCCTGCTCCTGCGGCGTGCGCTGGGCGAGGCTCTTCGCCAGCGCGCGCCGGATCAGTCCCTGCGCGCCGTCGACCAGCACGCCCGTCGGTTTGCCGCTCGCGTCCTTGATGATCTCACCCCCCGGCGGATTCGGCGTATTCGGGCCGATGCCGGCGAGCTTCAGCGCCACGTCGTTGGCGATGAGCGCGTGCCCGCTCGCGTGGCCCAGCACCACCGGATTGTGCGGCGCCGCCTGGTTGATCAGATCATTCGTCTGGAAGCCCTTCACGACGCGGCCCGGCGAACGATTCCATTTTTCCTGATGCCAGCCGCGCCCCTGGATCAAAGCGCCGGGCTTGGCCGTCTTTGCCGCGCTCGCGACCATGGCCGCGATGTCCTGCCACGACGGAACGCCCATGAGCTTGAGCTGCCCGAGCGACGCGCCCAGCCCCATGAAGTGGCCGTGCGATTCGTTGAAGCCCGGAATCGCAAGCTGGCCGTGCAGATCGATGACCCTCGTGTTCGGTCCGACGTACTGCTGGATGTCGCCATCGGAGCCGACGGCGGTGATCCGGTCGCCGGTGATCGCGACGGCCTGGCCCTGCGCGTTGGTCGAGTCCATGGTGACGACCCTGCCGTTGCGGAGCACGAGGTCGGCGGGAGCGGCGGTCGCATCGGCGTGTTTCGGTGAGCAGCCGGCGAGCGTGCAGGCCAGCACGGCGAGCAGGGCGAGGGCGGAGCGACGGAGATCGCGCAATGTCATTGGACGCGGGGTGAGGAGGTCGGGATCGTGCGATCCCGCGTGCGGAGGCTCGGTGGCGGAGAGGTGGACGCCTGGACGACGCTCGAAATTCGAGACAGGAGCGGCAGAATGCCAGGGGCGCCAGGCGCCTTGCCGAGGATCAGCGAATCGGCCATCGTCCCGATGAGCCGCGTGTCCTCGGCCGCCAGCCTGGCGCGAACCCTCCTTGCCATGAATCGCTGCATCACCCGCGCGAACAGCGCGCTCGCCCTCGGCATCATCCTGACGGCCGCACCGTCGCTCCTCGCGCAGCGCGTCATTCCCGGCCTCGACGCCTCGGGCATGGATACCACCGTCCGCCCCGGCGACGACTTCTACCAGTACGCCAACGGCAACTGGGTGAGGCACACGCAGATTCCGCCCGAGCTGAGCAGCTACGGCGCGTTCAACGTCGCGGCGAAACAGGCGGACGCACAGGTGATGGAGATCGTGCACCGTGCTGCCGCCGCGCACGGCGCTGCCGGCACGGACGAGCGCAAGGTGGCTGACTTCTACCACGCGTACCTCGACACCGCCGCGATCGCCGCGCGCGGCATGGCGCCCATCCGTCCGCTGTTGGACACGATCACCGCGATCCCGAGCAAGCAGGCGCTCGCGCGATTCCTCGGCGCGCATCTCCGGGCCGACGTCGACCCGATCAACACCGCCGTGCTGCACACGGACAATCCGTTCGGGCTGTGGATCGCGCAGGACTTCAACCATCCCACGCGCAACGTCGCGGCGCTGCTCCAGGGCGGCATCGAGATGCCGGACCGCAGCTACTATCTGGATACGTCAGCGAAGATGGGTGCCGTGCGCGCCGAATATCGCGCACATGTCGCGCGCATGCTCACGCTCGCCGGTATGGCGAACGCGCAGCTCAGGGCCGACTCGATCGTCGCGCTCGAGACCCGCATCGCCCGCGTGCACTGGAAGCTGGAGGACAGCGAGGATCCGTCGAAGGGCAACAACCACTGGGCGCGCGGCGACTTCGGCCGCAAGGCGCCGGGGCTCGACTGGACCGCATTCTTTGCCGCCGCCCGGCTGGCCAACGAGGATTCGCTCGTGGCCTGGCAGCCGAGCGCGATCACCGGCATCGCGGCGCTCGTGGCGAGCGCACCGCTGGCGTCGTGGAAGGACCTGCTCGCCTATCACGCGATCGAGGACCACGCGGCAGTGCTGCCGCCGGCACTCGATCGCGAGTCGTTCGCCTTCTTCGGGACGGCCCTCGGCGGTGCCGAGGTGCAGGAGTCGCGCGACCGCCGCGCCGTCGCGAGCACGAGCGACGCGCTCGGCTTCGTCGTCGGCAAGGAGTACGTGGCGCGGTACTTCCCGCCGGCGGCGAAGGCGAGCGCGCAGCGGATGGTGGCGGGCCTCATCACGGCGTACCAGCACCGGATCGACGCGCTCGCGTGGATGGCACCGTCCACCAAGGCGCAGGCGAAGGCCAAGCTCCGGACGCTGCGGGTGAGCATCGGGTATCCCGACGTCTGGCCGAGCTACGCCGCGCTCACCGTGTCGCCAACCGACGCGTATGGAAATGCTGATCGCGTCGTGGCGTTCCGGTACGCCAGGAGCATCGCCGACCTGCGCAGGCCCGTGGATCGCAGCCAGTGGGTGATGACGCCGCAGACGG
This sequence comes from Gemmatimonadaceae bacterium, assembly GCA_035273185.1. Lineage (GTDB taxonomy): Bacteria > Gemmatimonadota > Gemmatimonadetes > Gemmatimonadales > Gemmatimonadaceae > AG2. Next base: position 1,565 of record DATEPM010000039.1, on the reverse strand, counting down.
TGAACGCGGTGAACATGCCGGCGATGAACGCGCTCAACTTTCCCGCCGCGATTCTCCAGCCGCCCTTCTTCGCCGCGACTCGCAGCGACGCGATGAACTACGGCGGCATCGGCGCCGTGATCGGGCACGAGGTGAGCCACAGCTTCGACAATCTGGGCGCCGCGTTCGACGCGAACGGCCGCATGCGCAACTGGTGGACCCCGTCGGATTTCGCGCACTTCAAGGCGTCGACGCACGCGCTCGCGCTGCAGTACGACGCGTATCATCCGCTGCCCGATCTCGCGATCAACGGGCAGCAGACGTTGAGTGAGAACATCGCCGACCTGGCCGGGATCACCGCGGCCTACGACGCGTTCCACGCCTCACGCGGCGGCAGGCCCGCGCCCGTGGTGGGTGGATTGACGGACGATCAGCAACTTTTCCTGAGCTGGGCGCAGATCTGGCGGACCAAGTTCCGCGAGCCCGCCCTCCGGCGGCAACTGCTGACGAACGGGCATTCGCCGGGACCCTGGCGGGCGCTCACGGTGCGGAATCTGGATCCGTGGTATGCGGCGTTCGGGGTGAGGCCGGGGGAGACGTTGTATCTGGCGCCGGAGGCGCGGGTGCGGATCTGGTGACCAACGCTCACCCGGCGGGCTGTTCGTCCCCGCAGTCGCCATCCTGCCGCGCGGGCACCAGCCGATAACGTAGACGCGAGGCTCCGCGAACGCTTTCCGGTTTCGCTGCATCTAACCTCGCGAGCACAGTGACACGAACCGCCATCGCCCTTCAGCCGGCCAGCGAGGTGACGGAACCGGAGCGTATCGCCCGAGCCGTTGCCGGAGACCGGGTGGCCGCGCGCGAGCTGTACGACGCGCACGCCGCCCGGGTGTTCCGGCTCGCCCACCGGCTGACGGGGGATGCGGAGCTGGCGCGGGAGGCGACGCAGGAGACGTTCGTGCGCGCGTTTCGCCAGCTGGACCGCTTTCGCGGGGACGCGGCGTTCTCCACCTGGCTGCACCGCATCACGCTGAGCGTGACCGCGAACGCGATGCGCAAGGTGAAGCGGCTGCGCGAGCGGGAGACCGATCTGGAGGTGCTGGAGCTGGAGGAGCCGGAGCGGCGGGAGTCGGCGGGCATCGATCCGGATCTGCGCGAGCGGCTGGCGCGGGCGATCGACGCGCTGCCGGAGATCTACCGCACGACGCTGTTGATGCACGACCTGGAGGGCTACACCCACACGGAGATCGCCGCCGTGATGGGCGTGGCGGAGGGCACCTGCAAGAGCCGTCTGTCGGCGGCGCGCGCGCTGTTGCGCACGGCGCTGGCGGACTTCGCGAAGGAGTTCGAGGGATGATGCACGACGGACGGGATGGGAGAGAGGATCCGCTGGACGGGCTGCTGCGCGACGCGGCACGCACGTACCATCGTCCGCCTGACGAGCGGCACATGCCGCTTGCCGAGATCTGGCAGGCGGTGGACGAGGCGCACTTCGGGCGCGCGGAGGGGGGGCGGGGGCGGCGGGGGCGGCGCGGACCGGGCGGACGGGGCGGGAGCGCGTGGCTCGTCAGGCAGCTGCGTCCCCC
>DATEPM010000038.1:0-5465 GCA_035273185.1 Gemmatimonadaceae bacterium | reverse complement strand
CTCCTCGAGACACCCCCAAGCTCCTCCGGGGAAGGTGATGCCAGTATGGGCATCACCCCTGTCAGGACACCCCCAGCTCTCCCCGAATCAGGGTTTCCCCTACAGTATTTCAGGGGCGCCCCGAACGAGGCAGGCGGCTTCTCGACGCATACTTCGGAAGACGCACCCCCGCCCGGAGAAGGCCAGGTGACCGCTCTGCCGCACACCACACCGTCCGTCACGCCCACTCCCGTGCCTCGCTCCCGCGAGCGCGAGCCGTCGCGCGCGGCCGCGCGCCGCCTCGGCTGGCGAGTGATGCGGCTCACGGGCCTCCGGGCTCCCCTCGGCCTCAAGCTCATCGGCGCGTATTGCCTGACGCTCGCGGGCGTCGTGGCGTTCTTCACTGGCGCGCCGCATCTCCGGGGCTCGATCGGTCTGGATGCCGCCGTGCTCCTCGGCGCGCTCCTGATCTTCGCGCTCCTGGCGACCATCGCCCTGCGGCCGCTCCGGTCGCTCGAGGCCGTTGTCTCGCGGGTGTGGCGCGGCGACTTCGGCGCGCGGGTGGCCGCGTCTCCGGTGGCCGATCGCGATCTCAAGCGCATCGCCGGCATGTTCAACCTGCTGCTCGACCGGCTGACGGCCGACCGGGCGCAGATGCACGAGCTGGCGAGCTCCGTCATCGAGGCGGGCGACCGCGAACGCGCCGCGCTGGCGCGCGAGCTTCACGACTCCACGGCGCAGCAGCTCGCGGCGCTGATGCTCCAGTTGAGCGCCGCCGCGCGCGATTCCCACGATCCCGGGCTGGCCGCGCGCCTGCAGCAGATGCGGGATCAGGCGAACGACATCCTCGAGGAGGTGCGGCTGCTCTCGCATACCGTGCATCCCCGCGTGCTCGACGACCTGGGGCTCCCGGCGGCCCTCAGGAAGCTCGCTCGTGAGGCAGCCGGCGCGGGGGGAGGGGAGCTCGCGATCGACGTCGTCACCGGCGGGGACGTCGGCGACGTGCCGCCGGTGCAGGCGGCCGTGTTGTACCGCGTCGCCCAGGCGGCGATTCACAATGTGCTCAAGCACGCCGGCGCCCACCGTGCGGAGATGCATCTCTCGGTCGCTGATGGCGACGTCGCCCTGGAGGTGGTCGACGACGGGCGCGGGTTCGACGCCGCGCAGGGGGAGCGGCGCCGGCCGGGCATGGGGCTCTTCACCATGCGGGAGCGCGTGTCGCTCGCGGGGGGACGGTTCGATGTTCGGAGCGAACCCGGCGCGGGCACCCGCATCCGTGCCGTCCTTCCTCTTGCGCCGCGGCTTTCTGGCACCCATCTCGGAGCGCTCGATGAGCAGTGACCTCATTCGCGTCGTGCTGGCCGACGATCACAGCATCGTGCGCGCCGGTCTCAAGGCGGTCCTCGGCTCCGCGCCGGACATTCAGGTGGTCGGCGAGGCGAGCACCGGCACCCAGGCCGTGGCCATGGCGGAACGCCTCGCGCCCGACGTGGTCGTGATGGACGTGAGCATGCCCGATCTCGACGGCGTGGCGGCGACGAAGGAGATCATGCAGAAGGGCCTCCGCAGCCGCGTGCTCGTGCTCACCATGCACGCCGAGGAGGACTATCTGGTTCCGCTGATGGAGGCCGGCGCGGCCGGCTACCTGGTGAAGAGCGTGGCGGACCGGGAGCTCGTCGTCGCCGTACGCACGGTGGCGCGCGGCGACATGTACCTACGCTCCGCGGGCGCCCGGGTGCTCGCGCAGAAGCTGGCGCAGCGCGCCGTGGTGAACACCGACCAGCAGCAGTTCGAGCGCCTCACCCGGCGCGAGCAGGACGTGCTGCGATTCATCGCGCAGGGCTACACGGCGCCGGAGATCGGCGAGAAGCTCTTCATCAGCCCCAAGACGGTGGACACGTACAAGCAGCGCATCCAGGAGAAGCTTGGCCTCGCCCACCGGGCGGACTATGTTCAGTTCGCACTGAAGCTGGGACTGCTCACGCGGACATAGTCAGGATTCTCCGTGCCGTCCAGGGGCCAACCCGCGAAGTCACCGACTGCCGAGGAGGCCCGCGCCGCCGATGCGATGCTGGCCGGCATTCTCTCCATCGCCGCCGACGCGATCATCACGATCGACGAGCAGCATCGGATCATCCACTTCAATCGCGGTGCGGAGGAGATCTTCGGCTGGCCGGCGAACGAGATCATGGGACAGCCGCTCAACCGGCTGCTGCCGGAGCGCTTTCAGCAGCGGCACGACGAGTTCATCGAGGAGTTCGGGCGCGGGGCGGAGAGCGCGCGGCGCATGGGCCATCGCCGCGAGGTGGCCGGCCGCCGGAAGAGCGGCGCGGAGTTTCCCGCCGAAGCGTCGATCTCCAGGCTCGACCTGCCGGGCGGCCGGCGGGTGTACACCGCGGTCGTGCGCGACGTCACCGAGCGCCGGCGCGCGCAGGAGGATGAGCGATTCCTCGCGGAATCGGCGGCGCGCCTGGCGGCATCGCTGGTCTATGAGGATGTGCTGCAGGCCGTCGTCCACTGCGCCGTCCCGGCGCTCGGGGACGCCTGCCTGCTGGAGAGCACCGAGGGGCCCGAGCTGTTCCGCCGGGCCGGGGGCGGGGAAGGGCGCCTGGCCTCGGACCGGTCCGATGCGCTGGCGCGCGCGCACGCGCGGCTCGTCGTGCCGCTCCTGTCGGGCGAACGCGTGCTCGGTGCGCTGATCCTGCTCGCGCTGGAGCCGGAGCGTACGTTCGGCCCCGACGCGCGTGCCCTGGCCGAGAAGTTCGCGGCCCAGGCGGCCGTGGCGATCGAGAACGCGAAGCTGTATCGCGACGCGCAGCGCGCCACCGCGGCGCGGGACCAGGTGCTGGGCGTCGTCTCGCACGACCTGCGCAATCCGATCAGCGCCATCGCCATGTGTGCGCGCGCGCTGGGGGAGCGAACGCCGGAGACCGTCCCCGAGCGCGAGAACCTGCTGACGACGATCGTCGAGTCCACGGAATGGATGCAACGGCTGATCGCCGACCTGCTGGACGTCGCGAGCATCGAGACCGGGCGGCTCTCGCTCGACCGGCAGGCCGAGGACGTGTCCGCGCTGCTGACGCCGGCGCTGCGCATGTTCGGCGTCGAGCTGGCGCAGCGGCACATCCAGCTCACGGCCGAGATCCCCGAGCAGCTTCCCCCGGTGCTCGCCGACGGCTCGCGGGTGGTGCAGGTGCTCGGCAACCTGCTGCGCAACGCGATGACCTTCACCCCGGACGGGGGCCGCATCGTCGTGCGCGCCGAGCCGCGCGCGCACGAGGTGGTGATCAGCGTATGCGATACCGGCGCCGGCATCCCCCTGGCGGACCAGCCGCACGTGTTCGACCGCTTCTTTCACTCGCGGGGCCGCGCCGGCCGGCGCGGCACGGGGCTGGGGCTCTCGATCGCCCGGGGGATCGTCGAGGCGCACGGCGGGCGCATCTGGCTGGAGAGCGCGCCGGGGCAGGGCAGCACGTTCTTCTTCTCGATTCCTGCCGTCGGGTCGTGAGCGACGCGCGGGCCGCCGCAGTCTCCTAAAATTGCTGAACTACGAGGGTGCTGAATGGCGAGCTACTGAACTGCGAAAGTACTGAACTGCGAGGCTACGGAACTACGAGCTACTGAACGGCGTAGCTGCCGACAACGAGCTATTGAAGTACGAGCTACGGAACGGCGTTGCTGACCGCGGTCAGTCCGTAGCTACGGCGTGCGGTAGCTACGCCGTGCGGCAGCTACGGCGTTCAGCAGCTACCCGCCGCCAATCCGCGCCGCCCGCCAGCGACGCCTCGCGGCGCAACAAATTATCGCTCGAGCACCAGGAGCTCGAAGGTCCCCGGGAGCATCGGCGGCCGCGGCCGCCGTGTGGCGCCCGGCGCGGCCGCCGGCGCGGGGCCGAACCGTGCGGTCACCGTGTACAGCCGGTGCGTGCGCGGATCCAGCTCCATCGTGCGCGCACCGACGGCGGTCGGGATGGTCTGCACCACCCGGTAGCGGTCCGGCGCGTCCTCGTGCACCACGGTGAGGGTGCCGTCCCCGTTCGACGCGAACGCGTCCTCCGTGCCGGCGTCGAAGCGCGCGGCATCCACCCCGCTCCCGATCGGGGCCGATGCCACCACCCTGCCCGCCACCACGTCCGAAACGGCCATCACCTTGTTGTGGCACACGCTGAACAGCCGGTGGTGCGCTGCGTCGATCGCCAGCCCGCTGGGCGACTCGCAGGGCGCCAGCGGCCAGCGCCGCAGCACGCGCATCGCGCGGGCGTCCAGCTCCACGACTTCACTCCTGTCTTCAATGTTCACGTACAGCTTGCCGTCGCCCGCCGAGACGCCGAACTCCGGCTTGCCGCCCAGGGCGATGCTGCCGATGCGCTGGCCGCTCGCGGCGTCGATCACGCTGGCGGAGTTGGCGTCTCCGTTGAAGGTGAACACGCGGCGTGAGGCGGGGTCGTACAGCACCGCGTCGTCGTCCACCGCGGCGATGGTGTGGCCCAGGACCTTTAGCGTTTTCAGATCGAACATCGTCACGGTGCTGTCCGCGCCGGAGGTCACGAAGCCGTGGCCCGTGGGATAGGCGAACGCCACGCCATGCCCGCGCTGCAGGCCCGGGATCTCGCCGAGCACGCGGCCGCTGGCCGGGTCCAGCACCATCACGCGGTCGGAGCGCGTGACGAACAGCCGGTTGCCGGCGGTGTCCAGCGCCAGGTAGTCCCAGCCCCCCTCGCCGCCCACGGTGTAGCGGTGGGCGATGTGATACGGTCCGGCGGCCGTGCCCTGCGCCCCGGCGGCGGCGGCGGCGGCGGCGCAGGCGATGCCGAGGAGCAGGGGAAGCCCGAGAACGGGCGAGGAGCGCAGGATTCGCATGGGACGCCTCGAGGGAGAGAGAGGAGACAACCCCCGCATGATAGCGCGCGAAGCTTACAGGACGATGACATGTTCCCCCCGTGCGGCGGGGCCTCGCGTGCGGCGCTCCGGCATTCCTGCGTCCGGCATCCCGCGCGCCCCAGCCCCCGCGCGCCGCGCGCCTCGCCGATATAGCTTGCAGGAGATCAGCGTGTCGCCATCGAGCAGCGTGGAGGAGGGCTCGTGTCCGAAGTTGCAGTCAGCAGAGCGAAGGCGCTCGTCCTCGTGGTGGACGACGACGCCGACTCGCAGTTCATCTTTCCGGCGGCGCTGGAGCACGCCGGCTTCGCGGTGCACCTGGCGGTGAACGGCGTCGAGGCGCTGCAGGCCATCGCCGCGCAGACCCCGGACGTGGTGGTGCTCGACTTCGCGATGCCCCGGCTCTCGGGCCCCGAGCTGTTCGCCCGGCTGCGCGCCGACGACACCACCCGCGCCATCCCGGTGATCGCGTGCACGGCGATGCCCGTCGCCGCGGACGTGCCGCGGCTCCGCGGCGACGGTTATGCGGATGTGCTGATCAAGCCCGTGGACCCGGCCCTGCTGGTTGCCGCCGTGCAGCGCGCCTGCGACCGCACGACGGGCCACCCG
>DATEPM010000037.1:0-8445 GCA_035273185.1 Gemmatimonadaceae bacterium | reverse complement strand
GGCGGCGCCGCGGGAGCGCGGTGGTCCAGCCAGTCGCGAAGGGTCACGCGGGCTTTCCCGCGCCGAGCGCGTTGCCCACGAGCTCGAGCCCGCGACGCGCGGCATCGGGAAAGCGCTCCACGCTCGGCAGGCCGGCCTGGGCCATGTGCGGCTTGCCCCCGCCTCGCCCTCCCGCGGCGGTTGCGATCTCCTTCACCAGCGCGTCCGCGCGCACGCCGCGCTCCCGCAGGTCGTCGGTGACGACGACGATGAGTCCACCCTTGCCTCCCTCGAACTGCGCGCCCACGACACCGACTCCGCTGCCCAGCCGCTCGCGCAGGGCATCGCCGAAGGTCTGCAGCTCGCGAAGGTCGCCGGCATGCACCGTCCCGGAGACGTATCGCGCCCCGTTATCGCCGACCCGCACGGCCTGCCCCAAGAGCGCCTGCAACTGATCACCGCCGCCCCGCATGGCCTCCTGCAGCCGCCGCTCCAGCGTGCGCCGTTCCTCCAGCAGCTGTCCCACGCGTCGTTCCACCTGTTCCGTGGACACCTTCAGCGCGTCGGCGATGCTGTGCAGGGTGCGCTCCTCCTCCCGCACGAACGCATAGGCACCGGGCCCGGTCACCGCCTCGATGCGCCGCACGCCGGCGGCGACGCCGGTCTCGCTGACGATCTTGAAGAACGCGATCTGGGCGGTGTTGCGCACGTGGGTGCCGCCGCACAGCTCCATCGAAAACTCGGGGATGCTGACCACCCGCACCACGTCGCCGTATTTCTCGCCGAAGAGCGCCATGGCGCCCAGGGCTCGCGCCTGAGGGTAGGGCATCTCGGTGAAGCTCACCGGGGTGCCGCGAAAGATCTCGCGGTTCACCAGCGCCTCCACCGCGGACAACCGCTCGGGCGGCACGGGACCATGATGAGTGAAGTCGAATCTCAGCCGGTCGGGTGCCACCAGCGACCCTGCCTGGTGCACGCCCTCCCCCAGCAGCTGCCGCAGAGCCGCGTGGAGCAGGTGCGTCGCCGTGTGGTTCCGCTCCGTGTCGCGCCGCCGGTCGGTGGGCACACGCGCCAGCACGGGACCGAAACGCAGGGTGCCGGTGAGCCTGCCCACGGGCGCGCTGCGGCCTTCGATCTTCCTGACGTCGTCCACCTCCAGGCGCCAGCCGTCCCCGATGATCTCGCCCCGATCGGCGATCTGGCCGCCCGATTCCGCATAGAAGGGCGACTCGCGCAGCAGCACCGCGACGCGATCGTCCGGCAGATGCCGCACCGCGGCCACCTGCGTCCGCATCTCCACGACGTCGTATCCGACGAAGGCCGACGCCGGCGCGCCCGGCGGCTGGCCATCGGCCAGCCGCCACTGCGACCAGTCCGCGAGCGCATCCACCTCCACCGCCAGCTTGCGCGACCGGCGCTCCTCCTGTGAGCGCCGCCGCTGTCCCTCCAGCGCCGCATCGAAACCCGGAATGTCCACCGTGTAGCCACGCTCGCGCGCGATGAGCTCCGTCAGATCGATCGGGAAGCCGAAGGTGTCGTACAGCCGGAAGGCATCCTCGCCACTCACGGTACCACGCATATCCTGGCTGCCATCGGCGGTGAGCAGCGGCGCGATCTGATCGAAGCGCGCCAGGCCGCCCTCGATTGTCGCGAGAAAGCTCTGCTCCTCCACACGCGTCGTGGCGGTGACATGGGCCGCCCGCTGGTGCAGCTCGGGGTAAACCTCACCCATCGACTCGATCACCTTCTCGACGACGTGCACCAGCGTCGGCTCGCGGCGGCCCAGCAGCCACGCGTGCCGAACCGCGCGGCGCAGGATGCGGCGCAGCACGTAGCCGCGCCCCTCGTTCGACGGAAAGACACCGTCGGCGAGCAGGAACGCCACCGCGCGAGCGTGATCCGCCAGCACGCGGAAGGAAGGATCGTCCTCGTACGGGCGGCCCACGATCTCCTCCACGCGCGCGATGAGCGGCATGAAGAGATCAGTATGGTAGTTGCTCGTGACGCCCTGCAGCACAGCCGCGATGCGCTCCAGCCCCGCTCCCGTGTCCACCGACGGCCGGGGCAGCGGCACCAGCGTGGCGTCGGCCTGCCGGTCGTACTGCATGAAGACGAGATTCCAGATCTCCAGGAAGCGCCCCGCCTCCGCACCCTCGACGAACGCCTCGAGTGAGAACTCCGGGCGATCCTCGGTCCACTCGCCCCCCGCTCCCGGCGGCAGCGTCCAATCGCGCGCAACGTGCGCGAGATCGATGTAGATCTCCGAGCACGGTCCGCAGGGCCCCGTGTCCGCCATCTGCCAGAAGTTGTCCCTGTCGCCCAGCCCGTAGATGCGCCGGTCGGAGAGCCCCGCGATCTCCCGCCAGAGCGCGCGCGCCTCCTCGTCCGAGTGGTGCACCGACACGCGGATGAGCGCGGGATCGATGGCCAGCTCCCGGGTGACGAACTCCCACGCGAAACGAATGGCGTCGCGCTTGAAGTAGTCGCCGAAGGAGAAGTTGCCGAGCATCTCGAAAAACGTGTGGTGACGCGCGGTGTGGCCCACCTGCTCGAGATCGTTGTGCTTTCCGCCCGCGCGCACACACTTCTGGGACGTGGTGGCGCGCCGGCCGAACGTGCACTCCTCCAGCCCGAGAAAGATCTTCTTGAACTGCACCATGCCCGCATTCGTGAACAGCAGGGTGGGATCGTCGGCGGGCACCAGCGCCGAGCTGGGGCGCACGGCGTGGCCGTTGCGGTCGAAGAAGCTCAGGAAACGCGAGCGAATCTCGGAGGCGCGCATAGACGAGAATATAGGGACTGCCAATAGAGCGGGAACTGCGAGAAGAGCGGGAGCTGCGAAAAGGGCGGGAACTGCGAAAAGAGCGGGATCTGCGAAAAGAGCGGGAGCTGCGAAAAGAGCGGGAGCTGCGAAAAGAGCGCGAACCGCGATAAAGAGCGGGAACTGCGAAAAGAGCGCGAACCGCGAAAAGGGCGGGAACTACGAAAAGAGCGGGAGCTGCGGCGAGGGCTCGGCAGCATTCGGCTTCGGGCTTCCTGTGCTAGTTGCCGGCGCCCGCCAGGGTGCGTACCACGCGGGCGATGTCGTCGCTGTCGTACCCGCGACGGGCGAGAAAGGCATACAGGCGGCGCCGCTGCACCTGGGGATCCAGCCGTGCGAGCGTCTTCAGCTTCTTCGCGGCCACGCGCTCGATCGCAGCTTGCTCGTCGATGCCTTCCTCGGCGAAGACGTCGACCACCGCGTCGTCGGCGGTGGCGCGGGCCACGCCGCGGCGTGCCAGCTCCTGCTGGAGGCGCCGGCGCGACAATCCGGCGCCGAGCGCTTTGCTGCGCGCGAACTGTCGCGCGAAGCTGGCATCGTCGAGGAAGCCGGCACCCGTGAGGCGCTGGATCGCGGCATCCACCTGGTCCGCGGGCTCACCCTTGCGCACGAGCAGACGCCGCAGCTCCGCCGCGGAGCGCGGGCGCGCGGCGAGCATGTTGAGCGCACGATCGTATGTATCGAGCAACGCCGCCTCACGCTGGATGGCCGCCGCCGTGGCCTCATCCAGCGCGCCACCTGTCGCCAGCTTCAGCCGTTCGATGGCATCGATGGAGAGCGTGGCTGCCAGCCTGTCATCGACGACGACCTCGAATCGCCCGGGCTTGTGCGGGCTGGGAAGGATGGAGGTGATAGTCATGGGGCAGGGGGCGGCGGGCAGAGGGCGGAGGGAATGAGGATGGGCGTGAAGAAGAGGCCGGGGAGCAGCAGCCTGATCACGAAGGGAGGTTCCGGGTCCCATCGATCCCAGGACTGCGTCTCCCCGGCCCCTGAATGATCTGGCCGGAGGGGTGAGGCGCTTCCTACTCCTCGGCTGCCTCCTGCTCGACGCCGACGCGCGGCGTGATGCCAAGCACACCCTTAACCTGCTCCTCCACCTCTGACATCATGGCCGGATTGTCCTTGAGGAACAGCTTGGCGTTCTCACGGCCCTGGCCGATCTTCTGGCCCTTGTAGCTGTACCAGGCACCCGACTTCTCGATGATGGCTGCTTCCGCGGCGATGTCGAGCACCAGGCTCGCATGGCTGATGCCTTCGGCGTACATGATGTCGAACTCCGCCTGCTTGAAGGGCGGCGCCACCTTGTTCTTCACGACCTTGACGCGGACGTGCGAGCCGATGACGTCTTCCTTCTCCTTCACCGGGCCGATGCGGCGAATGTCGAGACGCACCGACGCGTAAAACTTGAGTGCCTTGCCCCCCGTGGTGGTCTCGGGGTTGCCGAACATGACGCCGATCTTCTCACGCAACTGGTTGATGAACACCACCGACGTCTTGGAGCGGGCGATGGCGCCGGTAAGCTTCCGGAGCGCCTGACTCATGAGGCGCGCCTGGAGCCCGACGTGTGAATCGCCCATGTCGCCCTCGATCTCCGCCTTGGGCACGAGCGCGGCCACGGAATCGATCACCACCACATCCACAGCGCCGGAGCGTACGAGAATGTCCGCGATCTCGAGCGCCTGCTCGCCCGTGTCCGGCTGCGAGATGAGGAGGTTTTCCACGTCCACGCCGAGCTTGCGCGCGTAATCGGTATCGAGCGCGTGCTCCGCATCGATGTACGCGGCGACGCCGCCTGCACGCTGCGCATTGGCGACGATGTGCAAGCACAGCGTCGTCTTGCCGCTGGACTCGGGCCCGTAGATCTCGGTGACACGGCCGCGCGGAATTCCGCCAACGCCGATTGCGGCATCCAGATTGATCGCACCCGTCGGGATCGCCTCGACGCGCACCTTGTGATCGGTGCCGAGCCGCATGATCGAGCCCTTACCGCAGCTCTTCTCGATCTGGGTGATGGCCAGGTTCAGCGCCTTTTTCTTGTCGTCCTGCATCGTGGATACAGCCATTTCTCACACACCCTCGCGATGATCGTGAACCACTCTGGTCACGCAGAATCGTACCGGAAAGTACCCCGCTCCGATACCCGAACAAAATACGAAGACGGGTACGCAGAATCAACTGGAGTGTTGCAACTCGAAGGCATCCGGGACGTGCCGAATGCGCACCCGTTCTCCCTTCACCAGTACCCCGACGACATCGAACCGGTAGCACTCCTCGGGACGGCCGTGGCGATCGATCCAGACTTGGGCGGATTTCGATAACTCCTTCTGCTTCCGCCAGTTGACCGCCTCCACCGGTTGCCCGAACCGGTCACCGCGGCGAGCCTTGACTTCGACGAAGGCGATGACGCCTTCGCGCTCGACCACGAGATCGATGTCACGGTGTCCGTTGCGGAATCGGCGCTGCAGCACGCGCCAGCCACCCCGCCTGAGCCACCGCTCCGCGATCCGCTCCCCGAGTATTCCGAACTCCTGCCTGGCCGCTGACATGGGCCCGAAGGTATGCCGGCTCGGGCGAGCACCAGCACCGAATTCAGGCGCCAGGCATCATTCGGGTGCGGTACAGCTCCTCTCGGGCGCGGAGCATCCTGGCGGGGTCGTTGGTGATGATCCCCTGCACTCCAGCGCGCCACAGCCGCGCCGCGACTACCGGGTCATCGATGGTCCACACGTGGGTGACGACGCCGGCGGCGCGCGTGCGCCGGGCCAGCCAGGCGGCTGGGACCGGCATCCCCTGGTAGCTCAGTGGTATGCAAAGGGCCCGATACGGTAGCCGGCTGGGCATCTTCGGCAAACAGGAACGAGCGAGCAGACGAGCCACTTCACGCATGGAAGCGCCCGTGGCGACGGAGCCGCCGCGCAGGGGAAGCACGGCCGCGTCCAGCGCCGCATCCACCAGGGTGCGGTCGAGCGCAGCGTGGCGCTCCAGCAGCTGCCGCAGCGGCTGGAGCACCTCGGGTGCCTTGGGCTCTATGATCAGCGGGGTCTGGGCGTAGCGCTCCAGCACCTCCTCGAGCAGCGGCACCTTGAGGCCGGTACCGCGATACGGGAAGCTCCGACCGCCGTCGGGGGTGAATCGGGCGCCGGCGTCCAGCAACTCCACCGCGGCGAGGTCCATCTCGCCGACGAGCCCCTGGACGCCGGTGGTGCGCACCAGATCGGGGTCGTGCAGCACCACCACGGCGCCGTCGCGCGTGAGGCGCACGTCGAGCTCCAGCGCGTCGGCGCCGGCCGCGAGGGCCTGATCGAAGGCAGCGAGGGTGTTCTCCGGGGCATGCGCGGAGTTGCCGCGGTGCGCGATCACCGGATGGGCGTCCGGCTCCAGGAGCACGCTCACGTGCCGCTCAGCTCCCGACAGGCGTATCAGGGTGCGCCCGGAGTCGGGCTCGTCTCCAGCACACGCTCCAGCACGGCGCCGCCGCCGGGAAGCTGCGGCAGCCGCTGCTCCGATCGCACGACAACACCATCCGTCTTGCGCACCCACAGCCGCTCGGTGCCGCGCTCGGTGGCCAGGGAAACGATCCAGCAGTCGAAGCTGCCGGCGGGCGCGGTGACGAGCTCCTCGCCCTCCACCACAAGCGTCGCCGGAGCAATCGTGCTGCCCCCCGGATCCACGACCATCACCGAAGCCGAGTCGTGCCAGCCCGGCACGAGCGGCAGGGTCGCGAGCATCGCGTCCACGGCTCCGGCGCTGGCGAGCAGGTCGCGCCGGCCGGCGAGCACGATGTTGCGCTTGCCCAGAGGTGAGGTCATCGCGCCGAAGATGCTGTCCCCGGTGAACTCCACGGCCAGCCGCGCCAGCCCCTGCGCCGCGCTCCAGTGCAGCGGCCGCAGGTCCGCGCGCGCGACGTACAGCGATTCGACGATCGCCTGTACCCCGCGCTGTCCCGCGCGGGTAAGCAGCCAGGCGGGCGCCCCGGCGTAGGTACTCTCATCCACGTCCACCCGCAGCTCGCCTAACGGGCGAGCGGTGCTGTCCTGCGTTACGTTCAGCGCATAGACCAGGTGCACCGGGTGCATCCGGCTGGTGTCCACGGGCAGCCGGTGCGGCGCGCTGTCGGCCGGCGCGGGCGCGGGTGGCGACGGTGGACCTGCGGCCGGCAGCGTCTGTGCCCGTGCGGTACCGAACGCCACGGGCAGGACCGCGGCCGCCGCGACCAGCCGGAGCCTCACGCGCGCGGGCCGCAGAGGCGGTCGAGCTCCTCCAGCCCGACGAGCACGTCGCGGGGCTTGGAGCCGTCCGGGGGGCCGAGCACCCCCGCACTGTGCAGCTGATCGATGATGCGCGCGGCGCGGCCGTAGCCCACCTTGAGCCGCCGCTGCAGCAGCGAGGTAGAGCCCTGCTGATGCTGGATCACCACTTCGGCCGCCTCGCGGAACAGCTTGTCGCGATCCTCCGATTCGGCGGCATCCGCGTCACCCTGGCCCGCGTCCAGCATCTCGCGCTGCCTCACGGTCTCCAGGATGTCCGGCTCCGCTGCGGCCGGCTCCTCCAGCATGAGCCCCTGCGCCGCGTAAGCGGAGCGCTTCGCCTCGCGAGTGTCGACGTACCAGCGCATGAGCCGCTCGGTGTCGTCGCTGGAGAGAAACGCGCCTTGCAGGCGCGAGGCCTCCGACCGGCCCGGCGGAATGAACAGCATGTCACCGTTGCCCAGCAGCATCTCGGCCCCCGCACCGTCGATGATGGTGCGGCTGTCCACCTGCGACGCAACGCGGAAGGCGATCCGGCTGGGGAAGTTGGCCTTTATCAGGCCCGTGATGACGTTCACGCTGGGGCGCTGGGTGGCCAGTATGAGATGGATGCCGATGGCGCGGGCCTTCTGCGCGAGCATCGCGATGGGCGTCTCCACCTCTCCCTGCACCGTCATCATGAGGTCCGCCATCTCATCGATCACCACGACGATGTACGGGAGGATCGTGCCCCGGTACGTCTGATCCTCGAACCCGACGTCCCGCCGCGTGGCGGTCTTCAGGGCCGCGCCCTCCTGCACGCGCTTGTTGAAGTCCTGCACGTTGCGGCAGCCGTTCGCGGCGAGCAGCTCGTAACGTTCGTTCATCTCCAGCACCGCCCACTTGAGCACCGCGGCCGCGTCGCGATTGTCGGTGATGACCCGGTGCCGCAGGTGCGGCAGGGTGTTGTACACCGAGAGCTCCACCATCTTGGGATCGACCATCAGGAAGCGCAGCGTGCGCGGCGTGTGTCGGTATACGAGACTGGTGATGATCGTGTTCACGCAGACCGACTTGCCGGAGCCGGTGGCACCCGCGATGAGCAGGTGCGGCATCTTGGCGAGATCCGCGATGACGGGCTTCCCTTCCAGGTCCTTGCCGAGGGCGATGGGCAGCGCGGCGCGGGCGCTCTGGAACTCGCGCGTCTCCACCAGCTCACGGAAGGAGACGATCTCCGCCGTGGGATTCGGCACCTCGACGCCGACGGCGCCGCGGCCTGGGATGGGCGCGACGACGCGGATGGAGGGTGCGCGCATGGCAAGCGCCAGGTCGCTGGAGAGGTTCGCGAACTGCCGCACCTTCACGCCGGGCGCGGGCTCCACCTCGTACTGCGTGACGACGGGCCCCGTGGTGCGCCCC
>DATEPM010000036.1:0-9631 GCA_035273185.1 Gemmatimonadaceae bacterium | reverse complement strand
AGGCGGGGGTGACGAGCGCCGAGACGAGTCCGAGGGCGACCGTCAGGCGGAGGATCCAGGTGCGCATCATCAATCTCCTGTGCTGTGAAGTCCGGCTCACGCCGCGGTGGAGGATCCGGGGTACGGGCAGGGCACATCCGGCGCGCGTCAGTGCGGAGGGCTGCGCGGCGGCGGGCGTCGGGGCCTGGTCATGGCCGGGGCGCGGCGCACTGGCGCGACCGGCGCGGCGGAGCGTCGGGACCCGCGGACACGAGCGACGCGCAGGATATTGTATCCATGGTGCGCCTGGACTCGGGATATTGTATCCAACTGCGTGACCTGCGACACGGTATCGGCGTGCCGGAGGGCTGTCAAGAGAACCCCGCCGGCCGGTGCTCGACCGCGGCGGCGCGCGGCCGCCCGGTGATCCGGAGCTCGGGTGGTGCACCGTGCGGGGCCGGCGCGGACCGCCGGCCCCACACTGCCGGTCAGGGAAGCTGGTCCGCCCGCACCATCCGCAGCCCGTACACCGCCGCGACCTGACTCCCCGGCTTGGCCTGGAACGTCACCGTCACCGCCGGCCGCCCTTGCACCAGCGCCGCCGGCACTGCATACGTCACGTCGTAGAACCGGCCGGGATCGGTGCGCGGCACCTCCTGCTCGGCGATCCGCTGGCCGTCCACCAGGATCTCGAACGCGGCCGGCGACGTGCGCCGGTCGGCGCTGTAATACGTGGCCACGAGCGCCATCGGGTGTCCCGCCTCCACCGGCAGCGTGTACGAGAACGCGCTGCGCGCCGCGCGGCCCAGACGACCGCTCATGCGCTGCACCGACGCATCCGAGCCGCCCTGGTACTGGTACTGCTGCTCCGACGCCCGGTTCGCCGGCTGCACCGCCGCCACCGTCGCCGCGTCGAGGCGACGCAGCCGCTCCGCGTCGCGGACGTACCCCGCCCGCCGCGCGTCCCACTCCGCAGGAGTGAGCAGGTCCCAATAGGTGGCGTACACGCGCCGGTGCAGCCGGTAGAAGGGCACCAGATCCACGTCGCGCACCTTGCCCTCGGCGTCGGGCTCGCGGCCCACCCCCGCCGTGCGGAAGTGCCCCGTCTCCCCCGCCACCGGCTTCACCCAGCTGTCCACCGGCACGTCGGCGGCGACGAAGAGGGGCACCACCGGCGCCGAGCGCGGCGCGTCGGCCTGCTCCAGCAGCTCACCGTTCTCGCCGCGGGCACGGCCGCGCGGCGGCTCGGGCCCGAGATCGCCCGCGAGCACCAGCGGCCCCCACATGATCGCCACGCGATGCGGCATGTCCGGCGTCGGCTCCAGCCGCAGCGTCTTGGGCAGCGTCACGCGCACCACGTCGCCGCTTCGCCAGGTGCGCTTCACGTCCACGTAGCTGCTCATCGGGCCCGTGTCCTGATATTGCGTGCGCCGGGCGCGCCGCCCATTCGGCTCGGCCGCCGAGACGGGCACCTCCACCGGCCGGCCGTTCACCGTCATCGCGAATCCCTCGCCCACCCAGTAGGGGCGGCGCATGGAGAGCGTGAACTCGTGAGGCCGGTCGAGCGTGAGCGTGAGCGTCGCGCTGTCGCCCTCGGGGAAGTCGCTGTCCATCACCAGGTGGACGCCCTTCTCTGCCCACGTGGCCGTGGACGGCGCGTAGACGTTCACCCAGAGGCGCTCGCCATTCTCGTAGTACAACCCGTCGCCGGCGAGGGCATGGTTCTCCATGCCGGTGCCCACGCAGCAGGTGAAGCTCCCGAACATGTCCTGATACTCGTGCGTCACCCCCTGCCCCACCGGCACCATGTAGCACATCCGGACCGCCTCGGGATCGAACGACGCCATGGCGTGATTGTACAGGCCGCGCTCGTGGTAGTCGGCGTAGTGAATGTCCGGGTCCATCGAGAACATGAGCCGGGAGTACTTGAGCATGTTGTACACGTTGCAGGACTCGGCAGTGCGGCCCTCCACGCGCGCGCCGATCACGTCGGGGGGACCGTAGTACTCATCCGTGCCCTGGCCGCCGGTGGAGAAGCTGTGGTGCCGGGTGACGGTGTCGTAGAAGAAGCCGGCCGCCATGAGGTCCGCCGGCCGGCGCGTGTACGCGTACCGCTCCGCCGATCCGATCAGCTTGGGAAGCTGCGTGTTGGCATGCGTGCCGCCGAGGACGTCCTCGTGCCGCTGGAGCGGCTGGATGAACACCCGGTGCTCGAAGTCGTACGACAGCTTCAGCCAGCGCGGATCGCCGGTGTCGGCGTAGAGATCCACCAGCACCTCGTTCATCCCGCCGAACTCCGTCTCGAGCATGTGCTGGATCTGCTCGTCGCTCAGGCCGGACAGCACACTCTCCGCCCAGCCGGCGAACTTGCGCTCCACGTCCAGCGCGGTGTGGTTGCCGGTGAACCGATAGGCGTCCCGCAGGCCGGCGAAGGTCTTGTGCAGCGTATACCACGGGGACCATTCACCGTTGAGATCGAACGCGGCGGCGCGGATCTCGCCCCTGGCGAGCGCGCCGAAGCACCTGCGTCCGCCCTCGAGCGCAACCAGGTAGCCGTCGCCGTGCTTGTCCTGCACTGTTCTCAGCTCGGAGACCATGTAGTCCGCCCGACCCTTGAAGCGACGGTCGCCGGTGGCCGCCCACATCGCGCTGATGGCGGAGAGGTGATGGCCGGCGAAGTGGCCCGTGAGATTGCGGCCGCCGCCATCCCAGCCGGCGTACGGCTCCGCCTTGGGCGCCAGGCCCGCCGCCTTGCGATAGTAGGCGAGCATGCGATCCGGCTCGAGCTCGAGGAGGTACTTGATGTCGGCGTCCTGGTGGCGCTTGAGGGGGCCGCCGGTGAGCCGAACCCGGTGCAGCGACAGCGGGCGGGCGGCCATGAAGCGCTCGCGCGGCGTCGTGGGCGCGAGGGCCGAAGACAGAGGGCTCGCCGCGGCGACGCCGGTGGGGAGGCTGTCGAGCAGGGACACGGCGCCGGCGCCAAGGCCCAGCTTGAGGATGGTGCGACGGGACAACGACATTCGGATGCTCCTCGTGGATCGTCGGGAGACGGCGGCGCGCTGGCGACCGATGCGGCTTTCGGATACAATATCCACGGTCAGCCCTTCCGCAAGCACGACCTGCCACCCCGGCGGGCCGGCGCCTCCATCGTGCTTCCCGCGAGGCTCGTTCCCATGACCGATCCGGTGTCCCGCCGCGACTGGCTCAAGACGATGGGGGTCGTCGGCGCCGGTGCCCTGGTCACCCCCGACGCGCTCCGCCTCCCGGCCACACTCGCCGGCCAGCCGGCGCCGCTGCGCCCCGCCGCGCCCCCGCACGCCGCACTGCCACCCGGCAGCATCGTCGACCTCTCCTCCACGAGCGAGATCTTCATCCCGCCGCGCGGCCGCGGCTTCATGAAGTTCAGCTTCGACTTTCCCGAGCCCTCCGTCGTGTTCGCCGACCTGCGCTTCGGCTTCCTCGTCTTCACTGGCGAGAACACGTACGGCCTCGATCGAACGAAGATGTCGGTGAGCGGCAGCGACGATGCGCTGAGGCTGACGTGCACCGGCTTCGTGTGGGCGGGGGGCCAGGAGAAGGCGCCCGGCACGCTCACCGCAACGCTCCGCCGCATCGCGGGGAACATGGAGTGGGACACGGTGGTGGAGATGGAGCAGCCGGTGAAGACCGTGACCACCATCATCCGCGGGGTGCCGCGCGGCCAGGTCTCACTCGGCGGCGGCCGATTCATCGACCCGAAGGACAACGAGATGCTCGCCGGCTACCCATTTGCCGGGGGCGACCTCAACGGCCCCGGCGGCAGCATGAACACGCCGCTGCTCATGATACAGGCGCCGAGCGATGTGTTCTTCGTGTCGTCGCTCGACCATCACGTGCGGCCCAAGCGCTTCTATCTGGCGCCTGGCGAGGCGAGCTACCGGGTGGAGGCCATCCACGAGCACGATGCCTGGCGCGACGACCGGCGCGTCACCGTGCCGACGTGGCGGCTCGGCCGGGCCCCGACGAGCGAGGCCGCGGAGTCGCTGCATGTGAGGCACGTGGAGCAGGCCTACGGCCTCCGGCCGTGGGAGACCCGCACCGACGTGCCGGCCTGGCTGCGCGAGATCGCCCTGGCGACGACGCTGCACGGCATGCACTACACCGGCTACATGTTCAACGATTATTCGAAGATGCTCGAGACGCTGCGCTGGATGCGGACGCAGATCCCGGGCGACCGGGTGCTCGTGTTCCTCTCGGCATGGGACGGCCGCTACTACTGGGAATATCCGAACTACCGCGCCTCGGACCGCATGGGTGGCGAGACGGGGTTCCGGCGTCTCGTCGACGAGGGGCGCCAGATGGGCTTCCGGATCATGCCGATGTTCGGTGCAAACGCCGCCAACAGGAAGCTTCCATCGTGGCCGAAGATCGCCGACGCGATGACTCGGAAGATCGACGGCAACGCGTACTACCTGGACTGGGTGGACTGGAACAACGACCGGCACCAGGACGCCTGGGGCGCCTACATGAACCTCGGTGCCGACAGCTGGCGTCAGTACCTCGAGGGGCGCATCACGGAGGTCATCGACCGGTACCACGTGGACGCGTACTTTCTGGACATCGTCGGCGGGCACGTGAACAGCACCAACGGCGACATGCACGAGGGCACGCGCATGCTGATAGAGCAGCTCCGCGCGAAATATCCGCAGGTGGCGTGCGTGGGCGAGATGCCGTACGATGCCCTGCACGGCTTCATCCCGATGTTCCAGGTGGGGCTCGGCCCCGTGTGGGGAAAGTACGGGCGCTCCTTCTCGCACCTGAGCAGCCCGGCGCCGGGGCGCGGCAGCAGCGGCGTGCACGAGTCGGGCTTCGGCCGATTCAACGAGGAGACGTTGGGACTCTACCCGAACACGATTCCGACGCTCCAGGTGGTGGACGACACCTTCGCCAACCATCGGGACGTGATGGCGGAGATCATCCGGCGCGCCAGGCAACGCGCGGGGATCACGTGAGGAAGCCGGGTGCGGCCATCGCCGCGCTTCGCGACGAGGTCTGCACGGCGAACGTGGAGCTGTTCGAGCGCGGGCTGGCGCGCTTCACCTTCGGCAACGCGAGCGCCATCGACCGCCCGGCGGGGCTGGTGGTGATCAAGCCGAGCGGGCTGCCGTACACGAAGCTCCAGCCGAAGGATCTCGTGGTCGTCGCGCTCGACGGAAGCATCGTGGAGGGAGAGCTGCGGCCATCATCGGACCTGCCCACCCACCTGGAGCTGTATCGCGCCTTCACGGGCATCGGGGGCGTGGTGCACACGCACTCCCACTACGCCACGGTGTGGGCGCAGTCGCAACGGGAGATCCCCTGCCTGGGCACCACCCACGCCGACTACTTCCACGGCCCCATCCCGATCACCGAGCACCTCACGACGACCGACATCGAGCAGGAGTACGAGGCGAACACCGGGCGTGAGATCGTGCGGCGCTTCGCCGGAATGGATCCGATGCGGATGCCCGCCGTGCTGGTCAAGGCACACGCGAGCTTCTGCTGGGGTGCATCCGTGGGCGCGGCGGTGGAGACGGCGGACCTGCTCGAGGAGGTGGCGCGCATGGCGTACGCCACGCTCACCCTCAACCACGCCGCGGAACCTCTGCCCGCGGCGATGCTCGACAAGCACTTCCTGCGCAAGCACGGTCCGAATGCGTACTACGGGCAGGTGAACCGCTGACCGGTCTGCGCGGGCAGCCACGTCAGAGCGTCACACTCGCCGGCCGGCCCGTGAAGGCGATCGTCGCCACGGCCGCGCTCCCGGCAACCCGCACGTCGATGCGCCGCGGCATAGGGGCGAGCGCGCGCGAACCGGGGACGAGGCGCAGGGTGAGGCGCCGCGTCGCGTCGTGCCAGGCGAGGTCGACGCGCATCCACTCGCCGCGCCGGTAGTCGAAGCTCTCGCCGTCGTCCTCGTACCAGGCCGACCGACCGTCGGCGCCGGGAAACACCACGAGCATCATCGGCGCGTCGGGCCGCTCGGCGTCGTACTGCTTCACCGGCCCTAACGGGATCACCGCGCCGGCGCGCGCGTAGAGCGGCATGGTCGCGAGGTCCACGGCACGTTCGATCTCGCCGCCGCCGGTCACGCGCTGCTCCGTCCACCAGTCGTACCAGGTGCCAGGCGGCAGGTACACGCGACGCGTCGCGGCGCCCTGCTCCACCACTGGCGCCACGAGCAGGTCGCGCCCCCACAGATACTCGTCGCCGCGGCTCACGGCGGCGGCATCGTCCGGGTAGTGCAGCCAGAGCGCGCGCATCACGGGCATCCCGGTGTCGTGGCCCTCGCGCACCGCCGTGTACAGATAGGGCATCAGCCGCGACCGCAGCTCCATGTACTGCCGGCAGATCGGCTCCACCCGCTTGTCGTGGAGGGTGGCGGGATCGGCGTGGAAGTTCCGCGTCTCGTCAGGCCCACCGTCGCCGCCATCCCACCCCCACGGCAGGTGGAGATGCCAGTTTCGCCCGTGCGAGCGAAACAGCGGACAGAAGGCGGCGAACTGGAACCAGCGCACGAACAGCTCTCCGGTGTACTCCTTCGTCGGATAGAACCCGCCGATGTCCGTTCCCCAGTAGGGCAGGCCGCTGAGGGCTGTGTTGATGCCCACCGGCACATGGGTCCTGAGCGTCTCCCAGCGCGACGCGACGTCCCCCGACCAGATGAAACCGCCGTAGCGCTGCACGCCGGGCGATGCGTTCCGGTGCAGCGCGAAGGGCCGCTCGTTGGGACGCCAGAGCTGCGTCCCCTCCCAGTACATCCGGTGCCGGTTCACCTCGGACGGGCCGTCGAGACCGTCCCCCTGGTCGGGCCACCAGCCGTCGATGCCGACGTCCGTCATCACCGAGCGGTGCGACGGCCAGTAGCAGGCCACCTGGCGCGCGCGCGGCCAGTGGCCGTCGGGCGTGGTGCCGCTGGGCAGCGGGGGGGCGGTGCACGGGTCGTGCACGGTCCCGGTGAGGCGCCGCCCCTCCAGCACGACGTGCAGCACCACCCTGAAGTGCTGGTCGTGCAGGGCGCTCACCTGCGCCTTCGGCTGAGGGAAGTTCGCCGCGTTCCAATCGAAGTCGCCGTTCTTCGTGTTCCACCCCGACGGCGAGAAGCCGGTGCCGAGGTAGATGAGCGCCTCGCAGGGGAGACGCTTCTCGCGCAGGGTATGAGCAACGGACGCGATCTCCTGCGGGCCGGCAAGGGTGCGATGCGACTGCAGATAGCCGAACCCCCACCGCGGCGGCAGCTCCGGCAGCCCGGTGATGCGCGCGTACTCGCGCATGATCTCCGCGGGATCGTGCGAGCCGACGACGAACACGTCGTACGGCAGCGCGGCGTCTACAGGCGGCGTGAAGCGACCCTCGCTGGCCGAGAGCTCGAACGCGCCGCGTGGGTGGTGGATGAACATGGCCCATCCGTCCGTGCCCACCAGCCACTGGATGGGCGCACGGGTGCCGTTGGTGGCAAGCTGCGCATGGCTCTCGCCGTTCACCATGCGGTCGGCGCTCCCACGCCGGTCGAACTGCGGCCCGCCCTCGCCAAGCCCGAGCACCGGCGCGTTGCCGAGCCGGAAGGACATCGTCGGCGAGACGGCGTCGAAGGTGAGCGCCTGCACGAGCGCGCCGTGCGCGTGCTCGATCCGCACCACCAGCGGCTGGTCATCGAAGGAAACGACGAGCTGTCCGGCGCGCACGCGGCCGAGCGTCGCCACGGTTCGGCCGGTGCGCTCGGGGGCGGCGGTACTCGCACGCTCGGTGAGCTCGCCCGTGGGTGGCACCGGCAGCACGCCTTCCGGGACGACAGGCCGCAGGCTGATGCGCACCATGCGCGGGCCGATCGAAGCGACGGCCACCTGCACCTGTCGTCCGCCGACGACGATGCTGTCGGCGCGCCGGATGCTGCGGGAGCCGCCGAGGACGAGGCCCGCGCCGACAGCGCCGAGCTGCTTCAACGCGTCGCGCCGGGAAACCGGATCCGTCATGGGTGCTTGCGGTGAGAGGAATCGTGGCGGATACATTATACGAATCGCCCTCCGGTGACGCACCCCTCCCCGAACCACCAATGATCCTCGCGCGCTCGCACGCTCTGCTGCTCTCTCTCGCGCCACTCGCCGGCGCGCTTCTGCTGCCGGGCATTGCCGTGGCGCAGTCCGCCGCCGAGCTGCGCGGCGCCGAACCGCCGGCCCACGCCGTGTGGGTCGATGCGCTCGACCTCACGCGCACCATGGGCACGCGTCCTCCGCGCCCCGGGCTTGCCGCCTTCGGACGGCCGGCGCGCGGCAGCATCCCCGCCGTGCCGCAGCCCCGCATAACGCTGGACAGTGTCGTGTACCAGCACGGGCTCGGCGTCACATCGGGCGGCGAGCTGTGGATCGATCTCGCCGGCAACGCGACGCGTTTCGTGGCTTTCGCCGGCATCGATGACGCGCGTCGCGCCGGACGCGGCTCCGTGACCTTCGAGGTCTGGACCGACGGCGAGAAGCGCTGGGACAGCGGTACGATCACCGCGGGCCAGCCGCCCAGACCCGTGTCGGTGGACCTCACTGGCGCTCGACAGATGATCCTGTACGTCACCGACGCGGGGGACGGCGCGCGCGACGACGTGGCCGACTGGGCTGGCGCGGCCATCGTGATGCAGGAAGGCGCGCCGGCGCCCGTCACCACCTCGCCGCCGGCGACGCCCGCACCGGTGATCGCCTCGAGCCACACCGCGGCGCCGCGGCTCAACTACCCGCGCATCACCGGCGCCACGCCCGGCCGTCCGTTCCTCTTCCGGATTCCCGCTTCGGGCGACGGACCGCTCAACTTTACCGCGAGCAACCTCCCCGACGGGCTCACGCTCGATCGCGGCACCGGTATCATCACGGGCGCGCTCCGCCGCGCCGGCCACACCACCGTCCACGTCACCGTCACCGGGCCGAAGGGGCGCACGGCCGGTGACATCGTGATCATCGGCGGGGATCACCGGCTGGCGCTCACGCCGCCGCTCGGCTGGAACTCGTGGAACGTGTGGGCCGCGTCGGTGGACGACGCCAAGGTACGCGCCGCCGCCGACGCGCTGGTCGCCAGCGGGCTGGCTGCGCAGGGCTACACCTACGTCAACATCGACGACGCCTGGGAGGGGCCGCGCGACGCCAACGGCGAGATCACGTCGAACGAGAAGTTCCCGGACATGAAGGCGCTCGCCGACTACGTCCATTCGAAAGGTCTCAAGATCGGCCTCTACTCGTCGCCGGGCCCGCGCACCTGCCAGCAGCGCTACGCGGGGAGCTGGCAGCACGAGGCGCAGGACGCGCGCACCTGGGCGCGCTGGGGCTTCGACTACATCAAGTACGACTGGTGCTCGTACTCCGACATCGAGCCGAACCGCGACAGCCTGCCCGGCCTGCAGAAGCCGTACGCGCTGATGCGCGCCGCGCTCGACAGCCTGGACCGCGACGTCGTCTTCTCGCTCTGCCAGTACGGGTGGGGGCACGTGTGGACGTGGGGCGCCGCCGTCGGAGGCAACCTGTGGCGCGTGACGGGCGACATCACCGACACGTGGGCGAGCATGTCGAGCATCGGCTTCGCGCAGACGGGGCACGAGCAGTACGCGGGGCCCGGCCACTGGAACGACACCGACATGCTCGTCGTCGGCAAGGTC
>DATEPM010000035.1:0-2660 GCA_035273185.1 Gemmatimonadaceae bacterium | reverse complement strand
GGCCAGGGCCAGCCAGCCGCTCGGCGTCGCGCGCCGGCGGTAGCCGACCATGGGGCCGCGGACCGGGCGCAGCCGCGGCGCGGGTTCGAGACGGAGAACTCGGACGTGAAGATCACGTACATCGGGCACGCGACGCTGCTGCTGGAGCTGGGCGGCAGACGCATTCTCACGGATCCGAACTTCGATCCCCGGCTGGGTCGCGTGCTGCCGCGGGTGAGCCCGCCCGGCATCGCGCTCGCGGAGCTGCCGTCGCTGGACGCCCTGCTGCTCACGCACGCACACGCCGATCACCTCTCCTTCACTTCCCTGGATGCGCTGCCGCGCAGCATCCCGCTGTATGCCCCGCCGGTGATCGCGCGCTGGCTCCGGCGGCTGGGCTATGCCCACGCCGAGCCCATCCCGCCGGGCGAATCGGCGCAGCTGGGCGACGTGACGATCTCCGCCGCGCTGGCCACCCACCGCGGCAACCGCTATGGCTTCGACCGGTGGCGCAGCGAGGCGAATATGTACCTCCTGGACACCGGATCCGAGAGCTGCTTCTTCGCGGGCGACACGGCGCTGGTGGAAGACACTCATCGGCTGGTGGAGCACCACCTCACCGCAGCGGGCCGGCAGCTCGATGTCGCGCTGCTGCCGATCGGGTATGCCCCCTGGTGGAAGCCAGGCTTCCGGCGCGGACACCTCACCCACGAGGATGCGCTGGTGCTCTTCGAGCGACTCGGCGGTCGCGTGTTCGTGCCGTATCACTGGGGCACCTTCAATCACGTTACCTCCACGGCACACGACGCCATCGTACGCCTGACGAGGCAGCTGACGGAGCACCGGCTGCGTCCCGCGGTGCGGATTCTCGAACCGGGTGAAGCACTCGACCTCGAGCCGGTGCATGGAACGCGGCAGTGATCTTCCCGGCGCACTCCCCGGCGCGGCGGACACCATCGTCGCGCTGGCGACGCCACCGGGACGAGGTGCGCTCGCCGTCCTGAGGCTGAGCGGCCGCCGCGCGCACGCCATTGCGCGCGCCGTGGTCGAGACCTGGCCGGCCGCACCCCGGCGCGCGACCCTCGCTGCCATTCACGGAGCCTCCGGCGAGGTGCTCGACCGCGGCATCGTGGTGCGGTACGACGCGCCGCGCTCGTTCACCGGCGAGGACCTGGTCGAGATCAGCACGCACGGTGGGCTCGTGGTATCCACCACGGTGATGGCGGCGCTGGTCGAGCTGGGGGCCCGGCCCGCAGAGCGCGGCGAGTTCACCCGCCGCGCTCTGCTCAATGGCAAGCTGGACATTCTTCAGGCCGAAGCGGTCGGCGATCTCATCTCCGCGACATCGCGCGCGGCGCAGCGCACGGCGCTCCAGCA
The DNA here is from genome assembly GCA_035273185.1 of Gemmatimonadaceae bacterium. Taxonomy (GTDB): domain Bacteria; phylum Gemmatimonadota; class Gemmatimonadetes; order Gemmatimonadales; family Gemmatimonadaceae; genus AG2. Next base: position 1,304 of record DATEPM010000035.1, on the reverse strand, counting down.
GCTGGCCGGCGGGCTGTCGCGCCGGGTGTTGTCGCTGCGCGCTTCCGTGCTCGAGGTGGAGGCGCTGATCGCCTACGACATCGACTTCCCGGAAGAGGACGACGGTCCGGTGCCGCCCGCGCGCACTCTCTCCGCGCTCGCGGCGCTGGAGGATGCGCTGCGCGCGCTGCTCCGGACCGCACCGGCCGGTGAGCTGGCGCGCGAGGGCGCGCTGACGGTGCTCGCGGGCGAACCGAACGTGGGCAAATCATCGCTGTTCAACGCGCTGCTCGGACGCCAGCGTGCGATCGTCACCGAGGTGCCGGGGACCACGCGCGACGCGCTGGAGGCGGTGATCGAGGCGGAGCCCTGGGCTCTTCGCCTGGTTGACACGGCCGGTCTGCGCCCCACCACCGATCGCGTCGAACGGCTCGGCATCGAGGTGAGCGAGGACTATCTCACGCGCGCGGCGCTGGTGCTGGTGTGCGGGGACAGCGTCCGGGCGCTGCGGCACACCACGAACGTGGTCCGTGACGTGCTCCGCGCGGCGACCGCCGCCCCTCCCCTCGTGCTGGTACGCACGAAGGCAGACCTCGGCAGCGAGGATCCGACCGCGCTGGCGTCGCTCGCGCGGCAGCTGGGCGCGTGCGCCTCCAGCGCGGTGAGTGCCGAAACGGGGGAGGGGATTCGCGACCTGCTGGCCGAGCTGGGCCGCGTGCTCAAGGACACCGTGGGCGCGCCGGAGCTGGACGCGCCCGTGCTGACGCATGCACGTCACCGCGGCGCCGTGTCGCGCGCACTGGACGAGGTCGTGTCGTTCGGGCGCGCCTGGTGTGACGAGCAGCTTCCGGCCACGGTCGCCGCCGTGCACCTGCGCGCCGCGGCGGGCGCGCTGGAGGACCTCGTCGGCGCCATCGACATCGAGGACGTGCTGGATCAGCTTTTCCGAAACTTCTGCGTCGGCAAGTGACCGCCGCCGGTCCGGCGCTCAGCCGCCGGACGGCGCAGGGCCGCTCGTGCCGTCAGTGGCGCGGGTGGACTGCTCCCAGATCTCGTCCGCGAGCCACTCCAGCCGCTCGCGCGCGTAGGCGAGGTCTGCCGCGCTCATGGTGCGCGCATGGTGGGAGAGATGCCGCGCCAGCTCGATCATCTCGTCCAGCAGCTCGCGCAGCTCCACGTTGCGTCGTCGCTCGTTCGCCGCAGGGCGCGGCGGGTCGGGAGCCCCGTCCCTCGGCCGGAAGATCATCGTCGGGGTGTCAGCGCGCGGTGACCGGCGCGGGCTCGCGGGTCCCCGCCTAACGCGCACCGTCGCCGGGCGGATCGGC
>DATEPM010000034.1:0-4178 GCA_035273185.1 Gemmatimonadaceae bacterium | reverse complement strand
CGCCCCCTGCCCCACTATTCATTCTTCCTCCTGCGCAATCCGATACGCGAGGTTCCGGCCGACGCCGAGCTCCGCGGCGAGCGCCGCCGCCGTATCACGGACGCTGTGCCCCTCTGCACGCAGTCGGCGCGCGCGTGCCCGCACGTCATCGTCGCCCACCACGGCCGCGGGTGCTCCCGCGAGCACCAGCACGATCTCCCCGCGCGGAGGAGCATCGGTGTAGTACGCCCGGAGCGTGTCCAGCGTTCCGCGACGCACCTCCTCGAACTGCTTAGTCATTTCGCGGGCCACCGCCGCGGGCCGTTCCCCCATGCCCAGCTCGGCCAGCTCGGCCAGGGTGCCGGCCAGCCGTGACGGCGCCTCGTACACCACGGCCGTATGCGGCAGCACGCGCAGCTGCTCCATCGCCGCCGCGCGCTCGCGCCCCTTCCGTGGCAGAAAGCCGAAGAAGGTGAAGCGTCCCGCATCGATGCCGGAGGCCACCAGCGCCGTGAGCATGGCCGTGGCGCCGGGCACCGGCACCACCCGCACCCCGGCCTCGACGGCGCCCCGCACCAGGCGCGCGCCAGGATCCGAGACCAGCGGCGTCCCCGCATCGGTGACCAGCGCCAGATCCTCTCCGGCGCGCAGCCGGTCGAGCAGCACCGGCGTCATCCGCGCTTCGTTGTGCTCGTGATAGGCCAGCATCGGCGTCGCGATCTCGTATCGCTCCAGCAGGTGGCGCGTGTGGCGCGTGTCCTCGGCCAGGACGGCCCTCACCGAGCGCAGGACCTCCACGCCACGAAAAGAAAAATCCCCCATGTTGCCGATGGGGGTGCTGACGACGAACAGCTGTCCGGGCGGTCTCGGCGCGGTCACGCTGTCTAGGATACTCTCCAGGGAAGCTGGTCGTACAGACCGGCGGACTGGAACATGTGCCGCCGCTCCCAGGTGAGCTCTTTCACCAGCTGCTCGGGGGTGAGGGCGTCCAGATCCGCCGCGGCCCAGATGACCTCCTTCATCCACGCCGCCACCGCTGCCGTGAGACTCTCGGTGTCGGCCAGGGTGTCGCGCACCGGGCGCCCGCCCACCCCCAGCCCATCCAGCGAGGGATGCTTCGCGATGAGGTTCTGCCTCGCCTGTTCCGCGACTGCCGCCGCGCCCTCCTTTCCCTGGGCGATCAGCCGCTGCACCAGCGCGAGCGCCAGCTCGCGATAGGCCTGCACGAGCGCGGGCGGCGCCTGCACCGGAAGGCACACCGGGGCGCCCCAGCGCTGCAGGCGCGTTCCCCCGGCCCCTCCCTGGCGCCCGTCGCGCGCGAACAACTTGGCCACGCGATCCACCAGCGTGCCCTGATGCGGGGCGGCGAGGAACGCGCGCTCCACCGCGCCGTTCTTGAACAGCAGATAGTTCACCATGTCGTCGGCGACGATCTCCACCGCGCCGTCGAAGGTCATCGCCATCAGATACGGGAAGAGCTGCGCCGGATCGGTGATCGTCATCTCTTCGGGAAACGGCTCCGGCGCCAGCGTCTGCGAGGCAAACATGCAGGCCAGCTGCTCTTCCTCGGCTTCATGAAAGCAGATCTCGCCGTACTCCGGCTCGTGCGGCACCATCTCCACCGCCCGCGCGATGCCGATCGCCCGCCAGCCGCTCCGGTCGTGAATCGACGCGTTCACCAGCTCCCCGCGCTGCATGTAGAGCATCACCAGCTCCTCGGGCAGCCAGATGGCGACGTAGCCCGAGACACGCGCGGCCCGGTCGCGCTTGGCATCGGTGAGCAGATTGCGCAGGTGGACGTATGCCAACCGGGTCCGCGGCAGCAGCACGCGCGAGGCGGGGTAACGCAGACCGGCTACATGGGCGGGCATCGCGTGGGGCGGCGGGCGGAGCGGAGGACCGCGGCGGGTAGAGAGAACGAAAAAAAGCCTGGGCGCCGCGCCGGCGGCCCAGGCACATCGAGCAGATCTCGACGGCTTGCATTGCAGACGCGCATTGAACGGACGCGCATCAGCCTGCTGCCGTCACGCTCGGCTCACGCCGCGTGCTGCTCGAATTTCGTCTGAATGGTGTTCTTCGGGACCGCGCCCACGATCTGATCCACCACCTTGCCGTCCTTGAAGAACAGCAGCATCGGGATGGAGCGCACGTTGAAGCGCGAGGCCGTCTTGATGTTGGCGTCCACGTCCATCTTGGCCACCTTCACCTTGCCCGCGTACTCCACGGACAGCTGATCCAGAATCGGCGCGATCATGCGGCAGGGACCGCACCACGTGGCCCAGAAGTCCACCACGGTAAGCCCCTCCGCCTTCTCCACCTCGTGCTCGAAGTTCGCGTCCGAGACCGCCACTGCGTTCGACATACTCCTCCAGTCCCCCCGGCGGGCCGTGCCCGCCAACCGTGTTTACCTTTCGGTTCCCGAACCCACCAGAGTCCGCGGAGCCCGGAATGCCAGATCACTCTCGCCGCGGCGCCACGATCGCCCACGTCGGCATCGCCGTTCGCCACCTCGACGAGCTGCTTCCATTTTATCGCGACGTCCTCGGCATGACCGAGGTGCCGCTGGCCGATTCGGACGGGGCGCACATCGCGGGCCTCACCACTGGTGACTCCCTCGTAGAGCTCCTCGAGGCGGCCACTCCCGAGTCGCCCATCGCCAGATATCTCGACAAACGCGGCCCGGGGATTCACCACATCTGCTTCGCCGTGGATGACCTCGATGCCACGCTCGACCGCTGTCGCGCCGCCGGCTACCGTCTGATCGACGAACGGCCCCGCCTCGGTGCCGAGGGCAAGCCGATCGCGTTCCTGCACCCTTCATCCACGGGCGGCGTTCTCGTCGAGCTCACCGAACGCTGAGTGCCGGATCTGCTCGCCGCGACGTCACGGCGACGGCCGGCTCTTGTCCTTACAGAGATCCTGCAGCGCTTCCATGTCGAAGGTCTTCACGTACCAGCGGCCGTCGCTGGCCCGTACCGCATTGAACTTAGCCGACCGGGTCAAGGCCCCATTCCTGAGCTCCGCCACCAGCACGCGCTCGCCCGCGGTGCCCGGAGCGTCCGTGAGGATCGTGTGCGACTGATGGTCCAGGTAGCAAAGCATGATCAGCTCGCGGCGCTCCATCTCGTCCCGCGGGATCACGCCATTGGTGCGTGCCGCGCCCTCGGCGGTGCCCCAGTAGCCGGACAGCGCCTGGAGATCCTGGTTCTTCGCGGCATTGAGGAATCCGAGCACGGCGGCACGGGCATCGGCGCCCCCCGTGGTGCTACCGGCCGGAAGCCGCGCGGGTGAGGACGCCGTGGTTGGCCGGCTGTGCGAGTGACAGCCTGCGAGCAGCACGGCGGCGAGCGTCAGGGCAGTTAACTTCCTCACTTCGCATCTCCTTGCGAGGTTGGACGAGCCGCACTCGGCGGCTGGAGGAAATAAAGCGGGCGGGCCTACCGTACGGCAGGAGTCCGGGTGATGGAGCGGCAGCGGCTGTACATCAACATTGACCACGTGGCCACGCTGCGGCAGGCGCGGCGCGGCGACGAGCCCGATCCGGTAGAGGCGGCGCTGCTGTGCGAGTTCGCGGGAGCGGACGGCATCACCGCGCATCTGCGGGAGGACCGGCGGCACATGCAGGACGCCGACATCGTGCGGCTGGCAACCTCGCTCGCCACCGTGCTCAATCTCGAGATGGCGTGCACCGACGAGATGCTCGCGATCGCGGAGCGCGTCCACCCGCACCAGGTGACTCTCGTGCCGGAGCGGCGCCAGGAGATCACCACCGAAGGCGGACTGGACGTCTCGCACGATCCGGATCGCCTGCGTGCGGGCATCGAGCGAATGAACCGCGCCGGCATCCGCACGAGCCTGTTCATCACCCCCGACCGGCAGGCGGTGGAGCGCTCGCACGCGCTCGGCGCCGTGGCCATCGAGCTGCACACCGGGCAGTACGCGAACTCCCCAGGCGACGCGGCGATGCTGCGCGCCCTGCAGGAATCGTCACGCCAGGCCGGGGAGTTGGGGCTCGCGGTGCACGCGGGACACGGGCTCACTGTGGCGAACGTCTGGCCGGTGGCGGCGATTCCCGAGATCGAGGAGCTCAACATCGGCCATTCGGTGGTGAGCCGCGCCGTGTTTGTCGGCCTCGCGGACGCCGTGCGCGAGCTGCGGCGCGTTATGGACGAGGCCCGCGCATCGTCCTAGCTTTGCCT
>DATEPM010000033.1:0-30167 GCA_035273185.1 Gemmatimonadaceae bacterium | reverse complement strand
CGATGGCCTGCGACACGATTCCCACCGAGAGTGAGATGCGCGCGCCGAAGACGAGGCGCGCCCAGACGTCGCGCCCTTGAATGTCGGTGCCCAGCCAGTGCGCGGCAGATGGCGGCTGGAGCTGGTGGATCAGATCGATCTGCAGCGGGTCGTGGCGTGCCACCACGGGCGCGCCAAGAGCCGCGAGCAGCAGCAGCAGGATCACGCCGCCCCCGAACCAGGCCCGCGGGTCGCGCTGGAGGTTGGCGAGCGCACGCCCGCGCGAGCTGGAGCTACTCATCGGACGATGTCGGGGAGAACGCGCACGAGCCGATTGACGCGCCGGCGCTGGCATGTCCGCGCGGAACAAGTTTTTCGCGTTCGCTCATACCGGTTCGCCCAGCTCGGGTGGCGTGCCGGGGCGCTGATGTTTCCAGCGGCGATGATGCCAGAAGTACTGCTCCGGCGCCCGCCGCACCCACCGCTCCAGTACCGCCGTGTAATTGGCGACGATGCGATCGACGTCGGCGTCGAGGTCGCCAGTGGCGGTGGCGTCGATCGGCTCGAAGGACAGCCGATAGCGCCCGCTGGGCTGCCGAAGGGCCACGCCGAACACCACCGGCGTGCCCAGGCGCAGCGCGAAGACCGCCGGACCGCGCGGCGTCTTGGCCAGCCGGCCGAAGAACGGAACCCAGGTGGAGGCCAGCCCCGCCACTCCCTGGTCGATGAGAAATGCGATGGCGTGTCCCTCGCGAAGTCCGCGCGGCACCCGGCGCACTGCCGCGTCGTCGTGGACGACGTGCATCCCGATATGCTCGCGCGTTTCGGTGAGATACTGGTCGAACAGCGGGTTCGCCATGTGGCGCGCCACGGCATCCAGCGGCAGACCGCGGGCGGCGATGTACGCGCCCCCGAGCTCCCAGTTGCCCAGGTGTCCCGTCACCATGATCAGCCCCTTGCCGCGTGCGAGCCGTTCCTCGACGATGCTCCAGCCTTCCACTGCCTCGAACAGCGCGATGATCTGCTCGGGACGATTGCCAGGAAGCAGGGCGGTCTCGATGCTCGTGCGGCCCAGATGTGCGTACGCGGCGGCCGCGATGCGACGAATCTCGTCCGGCGACCGGTCCGGCAGGGCCGCGGCAATCTGACGCTCCACCACGTGGCGGCGAATGCCGATGGGACGATAGCCGAGACGTCCAAGACTCGCCCCAACGTTGCCGGCGGCCCGCAGCCCCAGCACGCGAAGCGCGGCGATGATCCCCCGCACTGCCGCGAACTCCGCGCGGTGTGCGAGTGTGGGCGGCCGCTGATCGGCCGCATGAGCGGTACGGTCCGTGGGTGCACTCACCGTGATCATCGCGTGGTCCAGCGCGCGCGGTCGCCCGCCGTGTGCAACGCCAGCTCGAATCCGTCGATCATCGCGCGCTCCGGAAACTCGCGCTGCACGCGCGTGCGGCCGGCGTTGCCCATCGCGGTCCGGCGCTCCTGGTTCGCGAGAAAGGCGGCCACGCTCGCGGCGGTGTGCGAGGGAGCGCCAGGCGAGAGCAGCACACCGGTGATGCCGTCCGCCACGTAGTGCTGCGGCATCTCGCCCCGTTCCGCCAGCACGGGAATCCGCATCGCCATCGCGTCCAGGAACGCGAACGCGCCCTCGTCACCGCTCGCCGTGACCCAGACGACGTCGCTGGCCCGCAGGATCGACGTCGCGTCGTCGCGCTGTCCCAGGAACGCAACGAAGGTGCTCAGCCCGAGCGCGGCCGCGTGCATCTGCAGATCCTCATCGAGCGAGCCGGGCCCGAGCACCGCCAGATGAATCTCCGGATGGCGCGGCAGCAGGAGCGCGAGGGTCCGCATCGCCGTGGCGAGCCGGATCCGGGACCCCGGGTCATACGGGCAGGCGATGAGCAGCCCGCGCCCGGGAGCGCCGATGCTCGCGCGGACGGCCGGGCGCACGTCGTCGTAGGCGGTCGCGTCCACCCCCAGCGGGGCCACCGTCGACGGGATCGGCAGCGCCGCCAGCAGCGGGGAGTGCTTCGCGGCCTGGAGCTCGCGCTCGCTGGAGAAGAGCAGTCCGGTGGCCGCCATCCGCGCCGCGAAGCGGCCGCGGCGCAGGAAATCGGGCGATCGGAATGATGGGACGCGTCGTACCACGCCGCCGCGCTCGGCCAGGCGCATCGCGGAGCTCACCACCAGCTGCTCGCGATCGGTGTGCACGAACGCCGTCTCGATGGAACGCTGCTGCATCACCCGCCGCAGCCACCAGGCATCCCCCACGGCCGACGCATCGCCGTCGATCGGGAGGACGTCCAGGCCGCTCGCCATGGCGGTGCGCTCGACGACCGAGCCCCCGCAGCAGACCACCGTCACGCTGTGCTCGCGCGCGGCGAGGCCACGCGCCGCCGCGACGAAGGTGCGCGCGCAGCCACTCCAGGTCGTCTCGCCGCTGTAGAAGAGCGCGCGCATCGATCGTGGCGCGGCTCAGACTGGCGCGGATGCGACCACGCCGTCCGGAGCGCGCTCGTCGCGGAACTGCATCGTGTACAGGCGGAAATAGGCGCCGCGGCGCGCCAGGAGCTGGTCGTGCGTGCCGCGCTCGACGATGCGGCCCCGGTCGAGCACGAGAATCGTGTCGGCATGCGTCACCGTCGACAGACGATGCGCAATCACGAATACCGTGCGGCCGGCCAGCAGCCGATCGATCGCCTCCTGGACCAGGCGCTCCGACTCGGTATCCAGCGACGACGTTGCCTCGTCGAGAATGAGAATCGGCGGATCGATCAGCAGCGCGCGCGCGATCGCGATGCGCTGGCGCTGCCCCCCGGACAGGCGAGTGCCGCGCTCCCCGAGAATGGTGTCGTATCCCTGCGGCAGCTCCGCGATGAACTGGTGTGCGTTGGCGGCGCGCGCCGCCGCCTCGATCTGCGTGTCGGTGAAGCGGCCCGCCGCGCCGTAGGCGACGTTGTGACGCACGGTATCGTTGAAGAGCACCGTGTCCTGGCTCACGATCCCGGTGAGCGAGCGCAGCGACGCCAGGCCGATGTCTCGGCTGTCGATGCCGTCCACGAGGATGTGGCCGCCGGTCACCTCGTAGAAGCGCGGGATGAGGTCGACGAGCGTACTCTTGCCCGCCCCGCTCGGCCCCACCAGGGCGACGACGTCCCCCTTCCGCGCCGTGAAGCTGATGTCGCTCAGCACCGGCTCCTGCTCGTACGCGAAGGACACGTGCTCGAACGTCACGGCCTCGCGAAATCCATCGATCACGCGCGTACCGCGATCCAGGTCGCGCTCCGTGGGCGCGTCGATGATCTCGAAGATGCGCTCGCTCGCCGCCAGCGCCTGCTGGGCCGTGGTGGGGATCTGCGAGAGCTGCTTGAGCGGTTGCAGCAGGCGCATCACCACGACCAGAAAGGTGATCAGCTGCGCCGACTGCAGGGTGCCGCTGACGAGCACCATGCGCGCGCCGATGTACAGGATGGCGACGGCGACGAAGGTGCCCAACATCTCCGTGATCGGCTGCGAGAGGTACGCCACCCGCGTCACCTTCATCATGCCCGCGGAGAACTGATCGCTGGCATGCAGGAAGCGCTGCTCCTCGTAGGATTCGGCGCGGTACGACTTCACCAGACGAATGCCGGACACGGCCTCCTGCAGGATGCTCGTCATCTCGCCATAATCGTCGCGCAGGCGCCGGTATCCGCGGCGGAGCCGCCGGAGCAGCGGCTGCAGCGCGCCGATCACCGCGGGGGCGACCACCAACGCCAGCAGCGTGAGCTGCAGCGAGATGGACGTCAGCAGCGCGATGTACGCGACGAGCAGGGCGGCGCTCTGGAACGATTGCGTCACCAGATACGTGATCACCTGCTTGGTCTGATCCGTGTCGGACAGCACGCGCGAGATCACCTGTCCGACCTTCGTCCGCGTGTAGAAGCCCAGCGGCAGCCGCTGCAGGTGCGTGTAGACCGCGTCGCGCAGATCCCGCGTGACGTACTCCTGCAGCTGGGCGCCCAGGTTCCCGCTCAACCAGACGAAGAAATTCTTGAGCGCGACCGCGGCCAGGATGATGAACATCACGTGCAGCAGCGATCCCATCTTGTCGTTGGGATCGAGCAGCGCGCCGATGGTGCGGTTGAGGATTGTCGTCACCCAGCCTGCGTCGGGCAGGAGCGACGCCCGCCCGAACAGGGCGTTCAGGAACGGGATGAGCAGCGAGAAGGAGTAGGCGTCGAAGATCGCCGCGGCGACCGTCGCGCCGATGGTGCCCGCAAGCCGACCGGTGTGCGGCCGAAGGAAACGCAGCAGCTTTCGATACAGCTGGAACGACTCGCTCACGCGCGTACCGCCACGCTGGCGGCGGCGACCCCCATGGTCTCTGCGAAGCCGTTGCCGCACAACCAGATGCGGTGCGGCTCGAGTGGGAATGCCTGGTCTTCGTTGCGGAGGTCGACTCTCCCCGTCTGCGCCATGACGACAGAATGTAGCCGCTGGCCAGTGCTTGGGAAACCGGACGCGTGCGACCTTCCGCGCGCTCTCGCGGCCCCGCAGATTGCCTGCGTGACCGCCGGCCACTGGCGCCTAGCGCCCACTCCGTACGTCCTGCCAACCCACGCCTTTCGATTTCGCGCGCTCGCAGCCTTCGCCGGCCGCGCTCCACTGGGTGGCGCGCGCGAACTGGCGCTTGGATGTTATCTGGCCGCGCGGCTCGTGCACGAGCTCCTGCAGCCGCATCCGCTCCCGGAAACGGTTCGGCGTCTGCGCGCGTCGGGCGCACGATCCTGGTTGTTGACGCTCGCGCTGCCCGCCGGGGGCCGCGCGCCGCTCCTGCGCCTGATGGACGCCAGCGCCGAGACGTGCGCGGCATGCGCCGCCCCCCTGCGACAGCTGATCGAGCTTGTCGACCTGCAGCTCGATTCGGCCTCGATCGCGGAGCTCGAGCGCCTGGCGAACGCGCTCGCCGCGGCGTCCTGCGCGGAGCCGCGGCCTCCGGCGAGCGCTATCGCCGAATGATGGGCGTTGCTTGCCGCGTCTGCGAGCGGTCCGATAGCTTGGACCATGCCGCGCCCGCGTAAGCCCTCGCATCTCAGATCGCTCCCTCCCTCCCCACTCGCCGCGCTGCTGCATCGAGTGGACGCCATCATCGATGGGACGCCACCGTTGGACACGATCCCCACCGGCTTCCCGAGCCTCGATCGCCTGCTCGGCGGGGGGCTGCGCACGGGCGACCTGGCGGTGCTCGGCGGCGACGTGGCATCCGGAAAGTCGGCCCTCGCGCTCGCGATCGCGCTGCGCGCCGCGGCCGCCGGGCAGAGCGTCATCTTCCTCTCGGGCGAGATGATGCCGGACCGCGTGCTCGAGCGCGCCCTCGCCATCGAGGGACGCGCGCGGGTGGATGATCTTCGTCAAGGTGCTCTGGAGGAGAGCGCTCGGGCACGCGTGGGAGCCGCCGCGGTGCAGTTGCGGGACGCCGCGCCTGTCATTCAGCGGCTTCCCTCCGACGGCATCACGGGCATCTCCCCGCAACTGCGCGGGAGCCGTGGCCCCGCCCTGGCAATCGTCGATTCCCTCGAATCTCTGGCGCGCGGCGGAACATCGAAGGAGGAATCCGAGTTCGCGACGGTGAGTGAGCTCAAGGCGCTGGCACTCGAGACGGGAGTTGCCATACTCGCGACGTCGCAGCTGCCCCTGCTGGCGCCCCGTTCCGACCGGCGGCCGCAGCTGGACGATTTCGGCGGCCTGGGGGCGGTGAAGGGGCTCGCCGACGTGGTGCTCGCGTTGTATCGCGAGGCAATGTACGACACGGCCCGGGATGTCGAAGGAGCCACCGAGCTGCTCGTGCGCAAGAACCGGAACGGCGCCACCGGTTACGTGGACCTGTATTTCTACGCGCAATGGATGCGCTTCGAGGACATGCTGGATCCCGACCGGTGATCGTTGGCCGGCCCGCCCCGCCGCGCTATATTGCGTGACCGGGCCAGCGAGCCCGAACCTCTTCTCGGCAATCGAGTTGCGTATGGCTGGCCACAGCAAATGGAAGCAGATCAAGCACTACAAGGCAGCCGCCGACGCCAAGCGTGGAGCGCTGTTCACGAAGCTCATTCGTGAGATCACGGTCGCCGCCAAGCAGGGCGGGGGCGATCCAGCAGGCAATGCCCGGCTGCGCACCGCAATCGACACCGCGCGCGCCAACTCCATGCCCAAGGAGAACATCGAGCGGGCGATCAAGAAGGGCACGGGTGAGCTCGAGGGTGTGGATTATCAGGAGGTCACCTACGAGGGCTACGGTCCCGGCGGTGTCGCCCTCATGATCGATGCGGTCACGGACAATCCGACGCGTACGGTGGCGGACGTGCGGCACAAGATGTCGCGCGGCGGCGGAAACATCGGCACGCCCAACTCGGTCTCGTGGATGTTCGAGAAAAAGGGCCAGATCCTCATCGCGTCCCCCGGACGCGATGAGGATGAGCTCATGGAAGCAGCCCTCGAGGCTGGAGCGGAGGACCTCCAGCGCGAGGACGAGCAGTACGTCGTCACCACCGCGCCCGCCGACTTCCACGCCGTGAAGGCGGCGCTGGAGCAGCAGGGCATTCCCGTAGCCGAGGCAGAGCTGGCGATGGTGCCGAAGACCACGGTCAGGCTGGAGGGCAAGGAAGCCGAGTCGCTGCTGCGGCTGATCGAGTCGCTCGAGGAGCTGGACGATGTCCAGAAAGTCTGGGCCAACTTCGACATTGACGTGGCCGAGATGACGCGCGCGTGATCGTTCTCGGCATCGATCCGGGAACGGCGAATACGGGATACGGCATCGTCCGCGGCGACAGCCGGGGACCGGTCGCGCTCGTCGAGTGCGGTGTGATTCGTACGCGGCCGCGCGATCCCCTGCCGGCACGGCTGCGCGAGATCTACGACGGTGTGTCGGAGCTGATCGCGCGCCATCGCCCGGACGTGTTATCGGTGGAGGACGTCTTCTACTCGCGCAACGTGCGCACGACCGTGGTGCTGGGGCACGCCCGCGGGGTGATCCTTCTCGCCGGCGAGCAGCACGCGCTGGAAGTGCACGAGTTCCCGCCCGCCGAGATCAAGAAAGCAGTGGCGGGCACCGGCGCCGCCAGCAAGGAGCAGGTGCAGTTCATGCTCACCCGGCTGCTGCGGCTCCGGTCCGTGCCGCATCCGTCCGATGCCGCCGACGGGGTGGCCGCGGCCCTGGCATACGTCATGAGCGCACGCGTGCCGCGGTTCGGCGATCCGCGTCCGCCAGGGAGCGCGCGCGGTGCCGACCGCGCGCGCCGCGAAGCAGCCATCGCGCAGGCCACCGCCCGGCTGGCCGCGCGGCGCCCGCGTCGAGACGTCGACGCATGATCGTCCAGATCACGGGCACGCTTATCGGAAAGGAGATCGACCGCGTGGAGGTCATGACCGCGAGCGGTCTCGCCTACGAGCTGCTCATTCCGCTGAACGTCTACGAGTCCCTGCCGAAGCCGGGTGATGACGTCACCCTCCACACCTACCTGGTGGTGAAGGAGGACGGGTGGCAGCTCTTCGGCTTCGCGACCGGGATGGAGCGGCGCGTCTTTCAACGCGTGCTCGGCGCGAAGGGCGTGGGACCCGCGCTCGCGCTGGGCATGCTCTCGACGCTGTCCGCGGAGCGGCTGGTGCGCGCCATTCGCGAGAAGGACATCACCACCTTGCAGAGCGTTCCTCGCGTGGGCCGGAAGAAGGCCGAGCAGCTCGTCCTCGATCTGGCCGACAAGCTCGATGATGTGCAGGCGTTGCCCGCGGGCGTCGGTCGGCCCGAGGGCGCGGCCGTTGAGGATGCGTTGCGTGCGCTGGTGTCACTGGGATATTCCGCGCCCGATGCCGAACGCGCGGTGCGCGGCGCGTTGGACGAGGGAGGACGCGGGCTGAGTGCGCCCGAGCTGATTCGCCGGGCGCTCACACGAGTGGGAGGACGCTGATGCACGCAGCCAGGCGCACCGCCACCTTCACGGAGTCGGTGATTCGCGAGATGACCCGCATCGCCAACCTGCACGAGGCGGTGAATCTCGCGCAGGGTTTTCCCGACTTCCCCATGCCGGAGCCGATGAAGGAGGCCGCGTGCGCGGCCATTCACGGCGATCTGAATCAGTACGCGGTCACCTGGGGCTCGGCGAATCTACGCCTCGCCATCGCGGAGAAATATCGCCGCTGGTATGGGATGGAGGTGGATCCCGACCGGGAGGTGACCGTGACCTGCGGCGCGACGGAGGCCATGGCCGCCGTCTTTCTGGCGCTGATGGATCCCGGGGACGAGGTCATCGTCCTGGAGCCCTTCTACGAAAACTATGGGCCGGACGCGATCCTGGCCGGCGCCACACCGGTGTTCGTGCCTTTCGAGCGCCCGCACTGGACGCTGGATCCGGATCGCCTGCGCCGGGCCTTCGGCAATCGCACCCGGGCGATCATCGTCAACACGCCGCACAACCCCACGGGCCGCGTGCTCACCCGCGCCGAGATGTCCCTGATCGCGGAGCTGTGCCAGGAGTTCGATGTCTGGGCGATCACGGACGAGATCTATGAGCACATCAGATATGCCGGCGATCACCACGTGCTGGCTACCTGGCCGGGGATGCGCCAGCGCACCATCACGATCTCAGGACTGTCGAAGACGTTCAGCTGCACCGGCTGGCGGCTGGGGTACGCGGTGGCACCCCCAGCGCAGACGGGGCCCATCCGAAAGGTGCACGACTTTCTCACGGTGGGCGCGCCCGCGCCCCTGCAGGCAGCGGGCGCAATGGGGCTCGCGTTCGATGCGGACTACTTCAACCACATGGCGCTCGACTACCGGGCGCGCCGGCACGTGCTGGTGGACGCCCTCACCGAGGCGGGCTTCGCGTTCTCCGTGCCGGAGGGCGCGTACTACGTGCTCGCCGATTTTTCCGCGCTGAGCGAGATGGACGACGTCACGTTCGCGAGGTGGATGGCGCAGGAGGTGGGCGTCGCGACGGTGCCGGGATCGAGCTTCTATCACGATCGCGAGCTGGGGCGCACGATGGTCCGCTTTGCGTTCTGCAAGAAATTCGAAACGCTCAGGCGCGCCGCGGATCGACTGGTCGAGATCCGACAGCGCGTCTGAGCGCTGGCCCTGCGAAGCCGGACGAATGCGGGCGCGCGACCGCAGGGCTCGCCGGCGCGAGCCCGCGCGATCAGCGGCCCGGTACCGCGTTCGCGGCGTTGCTGATCTGCAGCAGCACCGCGTGAATGCCGAGGAACTCCGCGGGCGGGTTCGCCAGGAACGCGGCGTTCGCGTTGTTCACCAATCCATTGAACGCGCTGAGCACCGTCTGCAGCTGGCCCGCGGTGGGATTCGTGAGGAGGCTCGGCAGGTTGTTCATCAACTGATTGATGACGGTGCTGCTCGCCCCGCTCTGCGCGAGGGCGCTGCGAATCTGCCGGCGCACCTCGGGGCGCGCGTCGGTCATCATCGCGATCACCACCTGCGCGACGGCGGGCGGGATGCCGACGCCCGTGATCGGCGACGTCAGGTTTCCGGCACCCGCCTCCTGCTCCACCGCCTGAGTGGCGCTCAGGATCGCACCCGCCACGGCCACGTTCACGGGAACCGGAACGCTTCCGGCGTTCGGCGTGAAGAACGGTGCCGGCACATTGACGATCGGCACGTTGGTGTTGTTCTGGGCGCCCGCCGCGATCCCGGCAGCGGCACACAGCGCGAGCGCGCCGGCGATGGAGACTCGAAGCATTCTTATCTGCCCTCTGGCATGAAGATGTTGCGCACCTGCGAGAACTTGAACCCGAGCCCGATGCCAAGCACGAACGCGCGGTGGTGATGCGTGTTCTGAACGCCGGGACCGGACCCCCGCCCGGTGGGCCGGCCCAGCACGTCGGCGATCCCTGGCGTGATCACGAGCGGCACCCACCGCAGGGGCACGATGGACACGGCGAGGCTGAGGTCCTGCCCACCCCAGTCGGCGATCAGGGACGCGGCCTCGTGCACCCGCAGCCCCACGCTGCCGAACACGCCGATGTTGCCGCTGTTGCTCGTGGACAGGGTGTCGAAATCACGGCTGAACCGCCCATTGCCGATGCCAAAATTGCCGGTGAGGCTGCCGAACGGATCGCCCTCACGCTGCCGCAGGCGCCACACCTTCGAGATCACACCGTAGTATGTGTTGGGTACGTCGGAGTGCCCCCAGTGGCCGATGTTCTCTCCGCCCACGGCGACGGAGATGTTGCGCGGAAACGCGCGATGCAGCTTGAGGCCAAGGGCTCCATTCGACATGAACCCCTCGCGAATGGTCGAGAAGGAGAAGACGCTCACCTCGAGCCCCACGTAGTCGCGGGAGTTGAGCAGCCCGAATCCGATCACCGCGGAACCGTCGGACGGCTTGCCGGAACGCGTGCGACTCGTGTAGCCGGCCCCCACGAAGCCGTCTCCGAAATTCGCGCCGAACGCCGACTGCGAGGCGGTGGTGTGTCCTGGCACCAACCGCGATGCGGTCGCGGCCACCTCCGTCGCGGGCAGTAGCGGCAGGCGGTAGCGACTCCGCAAGCTGTCGAGAATCTGAGCCGGATTCTGCGCCGAGAGAGGTCTCGCCAGCGTTGTCAACGCGGCGATGCCGAGGCCCACCGCGCACGCGCGCAGAAGCCGATCGCGTCCCATGTACTGCCTCCTCCGATCAAGAGAGTGAGGAACTGCCCAGGTCCACTCGCGCGCGAGCACCATCGAGGCAAAGCGGCACCCGGAGTCGTCGAAGCCACGGCTGCGGAGCTGCGGGTCCGTCGCACACCTCACCTGCGCGGCGCGACGGAACCCGGGCGCACACCGCGAAATTCGCGCCGCAGCCTGTGGCCGGCACCCGATTACCCGGTTCCATTTCCCGCCTATCGCCCCGATGCACTCCTGCGCTTGGGTTCGGAGTCTCTTCGGGATATATTTTGCTGTCGCCCGCACGTGTGGCGTCTCATCCAGTTGGTCGAGTGTGTAGCCGAGCGAACGGACTGCCGATGTCACGCGCCGAGATCACCACCCCCGAAGCCCTGTCCGACGAATCGGTCGTCGAGCTGTCGCTGCGCCCGCAGCGGCTCGCCGAGTTCATCGGTCAGGAGAAGGTCAAGCAGAGTCTGCGCATCTGGATCGACGCCGCGCTCGCGCGTCGCGAGCCTCTGGACCATGCCGTCTTCTATGGGCCGCCCGGGCTGGGCAAGACTACCCTGGCGGAGCTGATCGCGCGGGAGCTTGGGGTCAACATTCGTACCACGTCGGGCCCGGCGCTGGAAAAACCCGGTGATCTCGTCGGCACGCTCACGAACCTGCGCGAGGGCGACATTCTCTTCATCGACGAGATTCATCGCCTGCGGCCGATCATCGAGGAGTTCTTGTATCCCGCGATGGAGGATTACCGGATCGATATCCGGCTTTCGGAAGGGCCGAAAGCGCAGACCATCACGATGCCCATCGAGCGCTTCACGCTCATCGGCGCCACCACGCGTTTCGGCATGCTCACCCCTCCGATGCGCGCGCGGTTCGGCATAGTCGAGCGGCTGAACTATTATCCCGTGGAGGATCTCGAGCAGATCGTCGACCGCTCGGCGCTCGTGTTGAATGTCGATGTCGAGGAGGGAGGCGCACACGAGATCGCGCGCCGATCGCGCGGGACCCCCCGCGTCGCCAATCGCCTGCTGCGGCGGGTACGTGACTATGCGCAGGTGAAGGCGAGTGGCGTCATCACTCGCGACGTGGCCAATGACCTGCTCCGCATGATCGACGTGGACGAGTTCGGGCTGGACGACATGGATGCGCGCATCCTCAAGACCATCATCGAGAAGTTCGACGGCGGGCCGGTGGGCCTGAACAACATCGGCGCCTCCATCGGTGAGGACGTCAGCACCATCGAGGAGGTGTACGAGCCTTTCCTCGTGCAGAACGGGTTCCTGCAGCGCACGCCGCGCGGGCGCATCGCGACGCCACTTGCCTATCGGCACTTCGGCTACACGCCGCCAGCGGCCACGGGCAGCCAGGGAACGCTGTTCTGAGTCGGTGCGCACCTCGGACTTCGATTTCGTCATCCCCGCCGAGCAGATCGCGCAGGTGCCGCTGCCGCGGCGGGAGGCGAGTCGGCTCATGCTACTGGACCGCGCGACGGGCGCCATCCAGCATCGCGTCTTCGCCGATCTCGTGGAGCTGATCGACCCCGGGGACGTCCTCGTGCTGAACCGCACGCGCGTGCTCCGCGCGCGCCTGCTCGGTACACGGCGTTCCGGAGCCCCCGCGGAGATTCTGCTGCTTAAGCCGCTCGGCGAGGGGCGCTTCGAGGCGATGGTTTCGCCGGGCGGAAAGCTCAGGGTGGGGCGCATCGTGCAGATCGCGCCAGATTTCACGGTGGAGATCCTGGAGATCACCGATCGGCGCACGCGAATCGTACGCCTCCACACCGACCAGCCGGTGGACCAGGCCATCGAGCGTTACGGGCACGTGCCGCTGCCGCCGTACATCGCGCGCGCCGATGCCGCCACGGATGCCGAGCGGTATCAGACGGTGTACGCGCGCGAGCCCGGCTCGGTGGCCGCCCCCACCGCCGGCCTGCACTTCACACCCGGGCTGCTCGATGCACTGGCGGCGCGGGGCGTGGCGCGCGCCGAGGTGGTCCTGCATGTCGGCGCCGGCACCTTCAAGCCGGTGGAGGTGGACGACCCCGCGGCGCACGTGATGCACGAGGAGCACTACGTGGTGCCCGCCGTGGCCGCGCGCACCATCGCCGCGGCGCGCGCGCGCGGTGGTCGCGTGTGGGCGGTGGGCACCACGACGGTGCGCACCCTGGAGTCGGTGGCAAACGAGAATGGCGCCGTGATGCCTGGCGAGGGGGAGACGCGGCTCTTCATTCGGCCGCCCTATCGGTTTCGGGTGGTGGAACGCATGCTCACGAACTTCCATCTGCCGCGCTCCACCCTGCTCATGCTCGTTGCCGCGTTCGCCGGATACGACCTCACGATGCGTGCCTATCGGGAGGCGGTGTCATCGGGCTACCGCTTCTACTCGTATGGCGACGCGATGCTGATCATCTGACGCCGCCGGCGCCCCGCCATCCCGTGAAGTTCCAGTTCAGCATTCACGCAACCCAGGGGCGCGCCCGTGCCGGCAGCTTCTCCACACCTCACGGCGTCGTGGAGACGCCCGCCTTCATGGCGGTGGGTACCCTCGCGACCGTGAAGGCGCTGGACCCGGACGATTTGCGGCGCATGAACGCGCAGATGATCCTGGCCAACGCGTATCACCTCCACCTGCGTCCCGGCGACGAGCTGGTGCGCGACCTGGGCGGCCTGCACCGGTTCATGGCCTGGGAGCGCCCGATCCTCACGGACTCTGGGGGCTTTCAGGTGTTCTCCCTGGCCACGCTGCGCACCGTAACCGAGGACGGCGCGGAATTCCGCAGCCACCTCGACGGTTCCCGGCAGCACTTCACGCCGGAGTCGGTGATGCGCATCGAGCGTAACCTCGGTGCCGACGTGATCATGCAGTTCGACCACGTGATCCCCGGCCAGAGCGACGCCGCCGCCGCGCGCGACGCGAGCGAGCGCAGCGTGCGCTGGCTGGTGCGCTGCGTGAAGGAGTTGCAGAGGGGTGATGGGAGTGGAGACCATCCCCAGGCCCCGCAGACTCTCTTCCCCATCGTCCAGGGGGGCATCCACGCCGAGCTGCGGCGTGAGGCAGCGCGCGCGGTCTGCGGGGTGGGCGACTGGCGCGGGTTCGGCATCGGCGGACTCTCGGTGGGTGAGGCGAAGGAGGACATGTACCGCATCCTCGAGGTGGTGGATGACGCGCTGCCGCGCGACCGGCCCCGTTACCTCATGGGTGTCGGCTTTCCCGAGGACCTCGTGGAAGGCGTCCGCCGCGGCGTGGATCTGTTCGACTGTGTGGCGCCCACGCGCATGGGACGCAACGGCGCGGCGTTCACGCGCGACGGGCGCGTGAACATCAAGCGCGCCGAATTCCGCGCCGATCCGCGCCCGCTCGACGAGGCCTGCTCGTGCGGGGCGTGCGAGCGCTTCTCGCGCGCCTATCTCCGGCACCTCTTCGTCTCGGACGAGATTCTCGGGCATCGCCTGCTGTCCCTGCACAATGTACATTTCTTGGTTCAGCTGATGCGGACGGCGCGCGAGGCCATCGGTGCGGGCGCGTTCGACACGTGGAGCCGTGACTGGCTCGCGCGCTATCACTCCCGACCCACCATCAGGGCATGACCTCCCCGGCAGGATTTTTTCTGTTGCAGGCAGGGGGCGGCGGCGGAACATCGCCGCTCTTCCAGCTCGGCATCCAGTTCGCGCTGATCCTCGCGATCTTCTACTTCCTCATGATCCGGCCGCAGCAGAAGCAGCGGAAGCAGCACGAGGAGGCGCTGCGCAATCTCAAGAAGGGTGACGAGATCGTCACCGCCGGCGGCATCGTCGGACAGGTGGTGCACGTGAAGGAGACGCTCAAGGATGGCGCGCCGCAGAAGGGCATGGACGATCAGGTGACCATCCGCTCCGGCGACACGCGGCTGATCGTGGAGCGCGGGCGCATCGCGAAGATCGTCGGTACCGGCGCGCGCGCCGAGTCCGCCGCGCCCACCAGCTCGGCGACGTGAGCTTGCTCGAGATCCGGGTCCTCGGTGACCCGATCCTGCGGGAGGAGACGCGGCCCGTGGCCGAGATCACGGACGAGCTGCGCCGGCTGATTGCCGACATGTTCGAGACGATGTACGCGGCCAAGGGGATCGGGCTCGCCGCTCCCCAGGTGGGCCGCACCGAGCGGCTTACCGTGGTGGACGTGGGCGAGCAGCCGCTGGTGCTCATCAATCCCGCGGTCGTTCAGACCGGCGGCCGGAAGATCAAGGGCGAGGAGGGCTGTCTCTCCATTCCCGACATCTACGGCGACGTCGAGCGCCCCGGCCAGGTGGTCGTGCGCGCGCTCGATCGCGACGGTATGCCCTTCCAGGTGGAGGGCACGGACCTGCTCGCCCGCTGTCTGCAGCACGAGATCGACCATCTGCACGGCAAGCTCTTCATCGATTATCTCAGTGTGCTCAAGCGCCGCTCGGCGTTGAACAAGTGGGCCGTGGAGAAGGAGAAGTATCCGGGATACGTGCGGCGGCTCACGCCCGGCGAGGTGGCACGCCACCACCATCGGGACGACGAGCTCTGATCGTGCGGGTGCTCTTCTGGGGCACGCCCGAGTTCGCGACCCCGGCGCTCCGCGCCCTGCTCGGCGAGGGCTTCGACGTCGTCGCGGTCGTCACGCAGCCCGACCGGGCGGTGGGCCGCTCGCGATCCACGCTGCAGCCTTCGCCGGTGAAGCGCATCGCGATCGCCGAGGACATTCCGGTGCTCCAGCCCGAGCGTCCGCGCGGCGACGCCTTTCTGGCCGCGGTGGCAGCCCTCGCACCCGATCTTTCGGTGGTGGTGGCCTATGGCCAGATCCTGCCCGCCGCCGTGATCGACCTGCCCGCGCGCGGCACCATCAACATTCACGCATCGCTGCTGCCCAGCCTGCGCGGCGCGGCGCCCATCCAGGCCGCCATCCGCGATGGCCACGAGGAGACCGGCATCACGATCATGCGCCTGGTGCCGCGGCTCGACGCCGGGCCGATCATCCTGCAGGCGCGCACGGCGATCCTGGACGACGAGACCTACGGCGAGCTCTCGCTGCGTCTCTCGGAGCAGGGCGCACTGCTGCTCATCGAGGCCGTCTCGCTCATTGCCTTGGGGCACGCGCCCGAGGCAGAGCAGGACGAGGCCGCGGCCACCTACGCGCCGAAGATCGAGCGTGAGATGGCGCGCGTCGACTGGACCGCTGATGCGCGCAGTGTCGGGCGGGTCATCCGCGCGTACGATCCCAGACCGGGCGCCTTCTCCCAGCTGCGCGGCGGTGCCGTGAAGCTGTTCGGCGCCAGAGCAGCGCCGCGGACGGAGCGCGCGCACCCCGGCGAGGTGATCGGCGTCGGCACCGAGGGGCTGATCGTCGCCTGCGGTCGGGGCGCGGTGAGCATCCGGACGATGCAACCCGCCGGCAGACGCCGCCTCACCGCGGACGAGTGGGCGCGCGGTCGCGGCGTGGCAGTCGGGGATCGATTCGAGAGTGGTTCGAGCGACGCGTAACCATGCGCGGGCACCCGCGTCCAGAATACCCAGGCCCCCGCCTTCGACTATCTTTCCGCCCATGAGCGCTCGCTGGGGAACCGACCGGCCCGAGGTGTATCTGGTGGACGAGCAGGGACGCATCGCGACGAACGAGCATCGGACGGCAGGCGTTACCGACGCGCGCGCGGCCGCGGCTGCCATCTGCGGCGATCTGCGCGCGGGCGAGCTCCTCGACGGGGCCTTCGATCGTCGATCGGGTGACGAGTTCCGGCTGGACGCGCGCGACCGCCGATGGACGCGGGAGCTGGTCTACGGCATGCTCCGCCAGCGCGCGCGCATCGATTCCCTGCTCACGGAGCGCGTGCGCGGCGGTATCGCGCGCCTCGACGCCGATCTGCTCGACCTCCTGCGGCTGGGAGCGTACCAGCTCCTGTTCATGGGGAGCGTGCCCGCATACGCGGCCATCGCCCAGACCGTGGAGCTGGCAAAGCAGCGCCACGGGCTCGGCGCCAGCAAGCTCGCCAACGCGGTGCTGCGCCGGCTGGACCGCGAGCGCGATAGCCTGCGCGTTCCCGTGCCCAGAGATCCCGTGGAGGCGCTGGCCGTCGAGTATTCCCACCCGCGCTGGATCGTGGCACGCTGGATCGCACGCTGGGGGGAGGAAGACACGCGCCGGCTGCTGGAGGCGAACAATGCCGAGGCACCGCTCGTCGCGCGGCCGTATCACCTGGTGCGCGAGCAGCTGGAGGCGATGTTGGAATCCGCCGGCGTGCGCGTGGAGGATGCCCCGTTGGCGCGCGACAGCATCATCATCTCCAGCCCGCTCTCCTCGCTCACCGAGCTTGGCGCCTTTCGCCAGGGACTGTTTCACCTCCAGGACCCTGGCTCGACGCTCGTAACGCAGTACGCGTGCGTGCCCACGGGCGCCGTGGCCGCCGATGTCTGCGCCGCGCCGGGTGGCAAGACGATCGAGCTGTCGCGCGGCGCCTCGCGCGTGTACCCGAGCGATCTGTCGTTCGGCCGCCTCCAGCGCGTGGTCGCGAACAGGCAGCGGCTGGAGATGTCGCAGATCTTCCCCTATGTGGCAGATGCACGCGCGCCCGCCATCCGTCCCGTGGATTTCGTGCTCGCCGATGTCCCCTGCACCGGCACGGGCACCTTCCGCCGGCATCCGGATGCTCGTTGGCGTCTTCGTCCTTCCGATCTCGCCATCCTGAGCGCCCTACAGCGATCGATTCTGCAGGCCGCGGCCACGATCGTGCGCCCGGGCGGGCTCCTGGTATACAGCACCTGCTCCCTGGAGCCGGAGGAGAACGATGTCCAGGTGGAGAGCTTCCTCGTCGAACATCCGGGCTGGCGGCTGGAGCCGCCGCCGGAGGGTGCCGTACCCACAACGGTGCTCGACGCTGGCCGCTTGCGCGTCCTTCCGCAGCGCCATGGGATCGACGGCGCCTTCGCCGCGCGACTGCGGAGGGTGGAGCAGTGAATTGGCGCGGCGCTCTCCGCCGCCTCATTCCCTACGTGATTGCGATTGCCGGCGGGTTCCTCATTGCCTACCTCGTCGCGGCATTCGTGTTCTTCCCGTCCGGTGCCATTGCCCGTGATGTAAAGGTGCCCAACGTCATCGGGCTCGACTTCGAGACCGCCCAGCAGCGACTGCGGCAGGCCGGTTTCAAGGCGGAGCAGGGTGAATCCCGTTTCCACGCCGCGGCACCGAAGGGAACGGTGCTCGACCAGACGCCGCCGGCTGGCAGTCGCGATGCGGTGGGTGCAGTCGTGACGCTGGCGCTCAGCGCCGGCCAGAAGATGGGCACGGTGCCGAACATCGTCGGTCTCTCACGGGCGGACGCCGAGCACGCGCTCGAGCAGGCTGGCTTCGATGTCGGCGATGTTACCGAGCAGCCTGGCGATCAGCCGCGCGGCACCGTGGTCGGTTCGCGGCCTGCGCCGTCGAGTCTCGCCCCATCGCCAGGATCGGTCGCGCTCGTGGTGAGCAGTGGTCCCAACGTGGTCCTCGTGCCCGATGTCGTGGGCCGCAGCTTCGCGCAGGCCCGCCAGCTTCTGCAGCAGATCGGACTCGACGTCGGCGATGTCGCGGCGGACGGAGGTGGGAACCCGAGCGGCAGCGCGCTGGTATTGTCGCAGTCGCCCGCTGCTGGCAGCCAGGTCGCATCCGGCTCGCGCATCAGCCTGCGAGTGGGAGGACCGACCGAGTGACTCTGGTGAATGGCAGTGTGAGCCCCGCGCGCATCGTGCCCAGCATTCTGAGCGCGGATTTCGCGCGCCTGGCAGACGACATCGCGATGTGCGAGGCCGGTGGTGCGGACTGGATACACATCGACGTGATGGACGGCCAGTTCGTGCCGAATCTCACCTTTGGCGCCAAGGTGATCGAGACGGTGCGCCGTCTGACAGCACTGCCGCTGGACTGTCACCTGATGGTGGTGGAGCCCCACCGTTACCTCAAGGACTTCGCCGCCGCCGGCGCGACGGGGATCACGATCCACGCCGAAGTCGCGCCGCACCTGCACCGGCAGCTCGGATACATTCGTGAGCTGGGGTGCCGGGCCGGCGTGGCGCTCAACCCGGCGACGCCACTCTTTCACGTATCCGAGATCGTGCCGGAGCTGGATCTGCTGCTGGTGATGACCGTGAATCCCGGATTTGGCGGCCAGGAATTCATCTCGTACAGCGTGGACAAGATTCGCCGCGCGCGCCTGCTGCTGGACGAGGCGGGCAGCCGCGCGGCGCTGGAGGTGGACGGCGGCATCAACCGCGAGACGATCGGCGAGTGCTGGCGCGCG
Source organism: Gemmatimonadaceae bacterium (assembly GCA_035273185.1). GTDB lineage: Bacteria > Gemmatimonadota > Gemmatimonadetes > Gemmatimonadales > Gemmatimonadaceae > AG2. Next base: position 11,280 of record DATEPM010000033.1, on the reverse strand, counting down.
GGGGCAGACGCGTTCGTGGCGGGCCAGGCGATCTTCTCGGCGAGGGACCCCCGCGCCGAGATCGGCACGCTGCGGGACCGATGCGCGGTGGCGGTATAATGACTGCGCGCCAGCAGTGGGGAGTGGTGCTTGGCGTCATCGTGCTGCTCGCGCTCGGACTGTATGCGGGCGTTCGCACGATGGGGGACCAGCTCTTTCCCGTCACCGTCGGCTCCGACGCGCCGGACTTCAGGGCCAGGGACCTCGCGACGCACCGGATCAAGAGCCTGGCGGACTACAAGGGGCAGGTGGTGCTGCTTAACGTCTGGGCAACCTGGTGTCCACCCTGCAAGGCCGAGATGCCGAGCATCGAGCGGCTCTACAGGCAGTACGGCCCGCTGGGGCTCAGGGTGGTCGCAGTGAGCATCGACGATTACGTCGGCGAGGACAGCATCCGGAATTTCGCGAAGGGGCTGGGACTCACCTTCGAGATCCTGCATGATCCGACGCATGCCATCGAACATGCGTATCAGACCACCGGTTATCCCGAAACCTTCGTGATCGGGCGCGACGGCACCATTCGCAAGAAGTGGATCGCCGCGGCGAACTGGAGCTCGCCCGCCAACCGCGCGCTGGTCGCGGAGCTGCTCGGCGTCGCGCCGGATGCGCGGGCCGGGTTCGAGGCGGGGAGCGGCGGCGACCGGAGCCTCCCGGTGCACTGGGATACCGCCGGCGCGGCCCGCTGAGGCGCATGGCACCCGCGACGCAGGATCCCCAGAACGCGTCATCGAACGCGGCGGAGACGTGGCGCCGGCGTGCGGTGGAGGCCACCACCCAGCGGCTCGCGCTCAAGGGCACCGCGGTGCTGCTCGCGGTGGTGCTGTGGTTCATCGTGAGCGGTAAGGAGCCCACTGAGGACCTGGTGCCCGTCCGCTTCGCGCCGCAGCTGGACAGCTCCCTGGTGCTTCGCGATCCCCCCGCGCCGGTGCGCGCGCTGGTGATCGGCACCGGTCGCGACCTGCTCAAGCTGTACGCCACCCCGCCGGTGATCAAACGGCCGATCTCGGCCAACGCGCCGGACACGCTGGTGGTCGATCTGCGACCGTCGGACGTGGAGCTGCCGCCGGGCAGTGACGCCATCGTGCGCGACGTCCAGCCGCGCGCAGTGACGCTGCGCTTCGAGCCGACGAGCACGCGCGTGGTGCCCGTGCATTCGGCCATCCAGATGACGGTGGACAGCGGCGCCGCCGTGCCGGAGATGGCCGTGCGGCTGGACCCGGACAGCGTGGAGGTGAGCGGACCGCGCCAGCGTGTGCTCGGGCTGCGCTACGTGACCACCACGAAGACCAGCATCCCGGCGACGGACTCGCTGCCCCACCTCGTGGACATCGACACCGCGCAGCTGGGCGTCCGCGTGAAGCCAGCCCAGGTGAAGGTGCACCTGACGCCGGTGGCACCCCTGGTTGCGCCTGCTCGCGTCGACACCGCCGCGGACAGCACGCGCGGCGATGCGCGCCGGCGCCCCGGCGGGGGCACGCACGCGGCCAGGAGCCGCTCCTAGCGCCGGCCATGAGCATGCGCTGATGCGCGTCCTCGGTATCGAGACCTCCTGCGACGAGACCTCCGCGGCGGTGCTCGAGGGAACCAGCGACCGCGCCGAGCCACGCTCGCTGATCATCCTGTCGCAGGACGTACACCGGGTATTCGGCGGGGTGGTGCCGGAGATCGCGTCGCGCGTCCACCTCACGGCGATCGTTCCCGTGGTGGAGCGGGCGCTCACCGATGCCCGCATCGCGCACGGCGATCTGGATGCGATCGCGGTGACCATCGGCCCCGGCCTGGTGGGAGCGCTGCTGGTCGGCGTGAGCTTCGCCAAGGGCTTGGCGTACGCCCTGGGCAAGCCGGTGATCGGCGTGCACCACATGGAGGGCCACCTCTTCGCGACGGTGCTCGAGCACCCGGATGCGGTGCCGCCGTTCACCGCCCTGCTGGTGTCCGGCGGCCACACGCTGCTGATCGATGTGTCGGCCTGGGGCTGCTACCGGCTGCTCGGCCGCACCCGCGATGATGCCGCCGGGGAGGCGTTCGACAAGGTGGCGAAGCTGCTGGGCCTTCCGTATCCCGGCGGTCCGCACATCGAGCGACTCGCGCGTGAGGGCAGCACGGTACGCATCGAGCCGCCCTACCGTTTCACGCGTCCGATGCTGCGGCGCGATCAGACGCCGGCCGATGCCGATTACTTCGACGTGTCCTTCAGCGGGTTGAAGACGGCGGTGCTGAACGCCACCCGAGGCAAGTCACTCGCTGCCGGGGAGCGCTCGGCGATCGCCCGGGCATTCCAGGACGCCGTGATCGAGACGCTCGTGGAGAAGACGGTGCGCGCCGTGCGGCAGTTCGGCCGCGAGCGGATCGTACTTGGCGGCGGCGTGGCTGGCAATCGCGCACTGGTGGAGACGATGGCAGCACGGCTCGCGCCCCTCGGCGCCCTCGTCTTCGCTCCAAGCACGCGGCTCGCCACCGATAATGCCGCGATGATCGCGCGTGCGGGCCTCTTTCACCTGGCGCGCGGCGAGCAGTCCGGGCTCGCGCTCAACGCCTTTGCCACGCTCCCTCTCCCCGGGCTCGCCCGTTAGAGTTCAGGCGTCATGATGCTGGCCTCGCCCATCGTTCATCACCCGTTCGCGTACAGCCTGGGCCCCATCACCTTCACGGGTTTCGGGATCGCGGTGCTGATGGCCTTCGTGGTGGCACAGATCGTCAGCCAGCGCGAGCTGGCGCGCCGGGGGTTCGATCCGGAGCCCGTGAGCGACATGATCTTCGCCGCGGTGATCGGCGGCCTGCTCGGCGCCAAGCTGTATTACGTCGTCGTCCTGGGCAACTGGGATGCGCTCTTCACGCGCGGCGGGTTCGTGTTCTGGGGGGGCCTCATCGGCGGCATTCTCGCCGTGATGCTCGTCATCTGGCGCAAGAAGATCCCGATGCTGCGCATCTTCGATGTCGCGGCGCCTGCCCTGGCCGCCGCGTACGCCGTGGGCCGCACGGGATGCTGGGCTGTGGGCGACGATTACGGCAAGCCCTGGCCGGGCGGCTGGCTGGCGGTGCAGTTCCCGCAGGGCGCGCCGCCATCCACCGTGTATTACATGAGCCACGACTTCGGGGTTCGCTTTCCCGCGACGATGGATCCGAACACGGTGGTAGCGGTGTACCCCACGCAGTTGCTCGAGGTGCTGCTCGCGCTGGTGATGTTCTTCATCCTGTGGCGCCTGCGCGACCACAGGCATGCTGTCGGCTGGCTATTCGGGCTGTACTGCGTCCTGGCCGGCGTGGAGCGCTTCGTGGTCGAGTTCTATCGCGCGAAGGACGACCGCCTGCTCTACGGCGGCCTCACCCTCGCGCAGCTCATCGCCATTCTGTTCGTGGTGTTCGGCGGGGCGTGGATGTGGGCGCGGCGCGAGGTCACGGCGCGGAAGCCCGGGATCTACGCGGCGGCCGCGTAGCGCGCGATCAGGCCCGCTGTCGGCTTCGCATCCACCGCGCCACCGATCCGCCAAGCCGCCACTCGCGCGCCGCGAGCGAGCCGCCGCGGAGTACCTTCGGCTCCTCCACCGTGACGAAGGCGTCCCGGTCCCAGCGCTCCACGATGGAGAGCACCTCATCCAGATGGTTGCGGTGCACCACGCACTCGAGGATCTCCACGGTGCCGTCGCGCCCGAACCCGGGAAACTCGGTGACGCCGTAGCCCTTCTCGCGCAGGTGTTCGGCGATCTCCACTCCCGCGTGCTTTGAGATCACCCGGATCTGCGCGACACCGTACGCGATGGCACGCTCGATGGTGATCCCGACGAAGGTCCCCATCGCATAGCCGCTCGCGTAGCCGAGCACGTGCAGGATGCTCTCCAGGTGCTTCACCGCAGCGCCGACGGCGAAGATCCACACCAGCGCCTGCACGAAACCCAGGGCCGCGGCGATGCCGCGCTTGCCGCGAATGGCGAAGATCACGCGCATCGTGTCGCAGGAGACATCCACGATGCGCAGACAGAAGATCGCCAGCGCGCCCCACGGCGAGGCGAAGAGCGCGTCGAGCGCGTTCATCAGGTGCGCGTCCGCACCGTCTCGTCCGTCGCCGCGGCCTCGAGCGCGGCCAGCCGGCTGCGCAGCGCATCGTGCTCCGCCCGCAGCTCGGCGATCTCCCGGGCCACATCCACCACCGGCCGCGCATCGGCGGGGACCGTCGGCAGCGCCACCGACCGCTTCGGCCAGAACGTCTTCGCCACCGCGAAGGCGAAGAGCGCCAGCAGCAGCAACTGCGCGAGCACCGTCTGCCAGGTGGGATAGATCCCCATCGCCTCAACGTGCGGGAACCCCGGGATGATGGAGATGGGCATCGCGTTGCCCTCCTGCAGCTCCCGGATGCCGCGCCCCATGAAGACGAACGCCATGTAGTAGAGCAGCACGCCGGTCACGCTGAAGAACGGCCGCAGCGGGATGCGCACGCCGAAACGATAGAATAACGTGAATATCACCGCCAGCGCGGCGAAGCCCACGACGATCCCAAGCACCACGGGGAGCACCACGTGTGTGCCCTCGTTGAACAGCGCCTGGTAGAACAGCGCCGTCTCCGCGCCCTCGCGATACACCGCCAGGAAGGCCACGAAGGCCAGCGTGGTTCCCCCGCCGTGCTCCAGCGCGAAATTCACCTTCTCCCGGATGAACTGCTGCCAGCGGGCCGCCTCCACGCGCGAGATCAGCCAGTAGCTCACCGAGAACAGCACGGCCACCGCCACGAGCAGGGTGAGGCCCTCGATGATCTCGCGGCTGGCCGGCATCGCCTCCAGCACCGTCTTGAGCACGACCGCGGTGGCGGCGCTGGCCACGAGCCCCCAGGCGACCCCCTTCCAGATGTCGCGCAGCCGGTCGTGATGCCCCGTCTTGAGCAGGAACGCCACCACCGCGCCGATCACGAGGATGGCCTCGAAACCCTCGCGCAGAATGATCAGAAAGCTCTGAAGAAAGGCCTCGAAGCCGCTACCGGTCGGGCGCGTGAGCTCCACCACGTTCGGCATGTTCGCCTCGATCGCGTCGCGCGCACGCTCGGCGCCACGCAGATCGTTCGTGCGCACCGCCGCTTTGAAGTCCGCGAACAGCTTCTCCATCGACGCCACCACCCCCGGATCACGCGCGCGCGCGGGGGTCTCGATCGGCTCGAAGGCGAGATACGCGTCGAAGGCACGATCGCCGGCCTCCTCCGGCCGGCCATTGCGCGCTGCCGTGAGCGACTGCTCCAGCAGCGCGACGGCGCTCCGCCCCGCGGCCGCGGCGTCGTCCGTGGGCGCTGCCGCGATACCCGCAGCCGCACCGCGATCGCGCAGCGGCAGCGTGCGCAGGTACGCCACGACCTTGCGCACCTGGGCGTCCGTCAGACCGCGGGACGGCGGCATCGGCGTGCCCGCCAGGCCGTTGCGGACGACCTCCGCCAGCTGCGCGTCGCTGCGCTCCGCCTGCCACGCGAAGGTGCCGATCTCCGGCGGCACCGTGCTCAGCGAGTGTACCAACGGCGCATCGACCCCGCCGGCGACCCCGTGACACTGCACGCAGCTCTGAGTGTAGAGTCCCTCGCCCTCCGCCACCTGGGCCGCGGACCGGTGCAGAGAAAGAACGTACGAAACGATGTCCCAGCGCTGGGCAGGCGACAGCTGCGAGCCGAAGCCCACCATGGGCGTGCCGGCGATGCCCACCGATACGATGCGGTACAGCAATGCCGGGCTGCGGTCCACCATCGAGTCCGCGCTGCCGATGGCGGGCGGCCTGGGATTCAGCGACTTCGCCGCGGGCCCGTCGCCGAGCCCTCGTTCGCCGTGGCAGGAGGCGCAGTTGGCGGCGAAGAGTGCCCGTCCCGCCGCCAGATCCAGCGGCTTCTTCGGAAGCTCCAGCGCCGCCTCGCTTCCCAGCGCGCGCACGAACTGCTGCTCGAGCGCCCCGAGCACCTGGGGCGGCCGCTTCGCCCGCGCCGCGGCGATGATGGAGTCGAGCACCGCACGGGCGGCTGCCGCCTGCGCTCCCGGCAGCCGTTCGGCGGCCCGGAGCGCATCCTGAAGGAAATCGGTGGCCTCCTGGTATTCGGCCGCCGAGATCATCCGGCCACGCTCGTCCACGCCCTTACCGTATTCCTCTACGGCGACGCTGACGATATTGGCAACGCGCTGAACCGGATGTTCCTGCGCCCCGGCAACGCGCGCCGGCGCAAGCAACAATAGAAGTGCGAAGGCCAGCGCCGCAGTTGCCGCGGCGAGCGCACGTCGAATGGGCGATCCTCTCAGGAGCATTGCCGAGAAAATGTATCGGGATTCCCGGACGGGGTGAAGGGAGGGCGAGCGAAGCGGCGCCCGCCCCGCGACCCTCGCTTCACCGCTCCAGGATGACGAAAGCCACCGCCGCCGTCCGGCTGTGGGTCAGCGAGACCAGCACGCGTGCGATCTCCAGTTCAGTGGCGCGCTGCTGCGCCCGGCCGTGCAGCAGGAGAAAGGGCGCACCGTCGTCGCGCAGCGCCACCTCGATCTCGCGCCATCCTACTGCCCGCGCGAGCGAGTTGCCGGCCAGTGCCTTGTACGCCGCCTCCTTGGCGGCCACGCGCGCGGCGAGATGAGTGGCCGGGTCCGCCCGCGCGAGCGCATAACGCGACTCGGCATCGGTGAACAGCCGCGCGATTGCCCGTTCGTTCGGCCCCGCGATCAGACGGCGGACGCGGTCGATCTCCACCACGTCCACCCCCAGCCCGACGATCACTTTCGTTTTCCTCCCGCCGGCGCCGCGGCGCGGAGCGCGCGCTCCAGTGATATCCACGTGCCGTCTGCGGACCGGAACACGTCGCGCAGCTGGTCCAACCAGATGCTCCAGCGCTCGTTCCGCTCGGCGCCACTGCGCGCGACCAACAGCATCTCGGCGCGGTCGCGCAGGCGCTGCAGCTCCGCGCGCAGCGGCTCCACGATCTCGAACAGCTCGGCCTCCAGCGCCCGGCGCGCCGGTGGCCGAGCCGCCTGCCGTTCTCCCGCATACGCGCGCAGCGTGGCATCCATCGCCGCCGTGAGCCGTCGCGCGTCGAACGCTGCCACGATCTGCGGAATGGATGCGGCCGACGACGCCCTGCGCCGCGCCTCGAGCAGCGGGGCGAAGAAGCGATCCTGCTCCCCCTCCCGCTGCGTGTCGTCCCCGGTGCCGCCCTGCGGCGCGCGCGTCCGGCCGCCGCCACCGCGATGCGAGCCGAAGCGACGCAGCGAGAGTGTCAGCTCGGGGAGCTCCGGACGTGCGTCGTCAGGCAGGTCAGGCATGTGCGGGCGTGGTGAGCACGTCAGGCATCATCCACGTGATAGATGCGGCGGCCGTCCAGGGCCGCATCGCTCAGCGCGGCATGCTGCCCGGTACGCGTCTCGTACCGGCGAGCGAACGCTGGCAGCCGCTCCGGCGAGAAGCCATCGCGCGGCAACGCGAGCACGCCGATGGCCGCTTCGATGCCGGCCGGCTCTCCCTCCACTTCCACCAGATCGTCCATGCGTGGGTACCGCTCGAACCGCACGATCGTGCCGCTGGCGTCGTACTGCCAGATCTCGCGATCGATCTCCATGGTCACCACGTAGGCCAGCTGCTCCAGGATGCGGCCGAGCGCATCGGGATCGCCGATCATCGTGTTCAGCTCCTCGCGTACCTTGTAGCCGGCATCGATGCGCGTGGAGCCCTTCCAGTCCAGCGAGGCGCTGGTCCGCCCCGACTCACGGTACACGCGCAGCCGCAACACGTGATCGCGGGCGGCCAGCGTCCGCTCGGGCGTGTCATACCGCCGGTCCTCCATGCGCCCGGCGCGGGTGAGCGTGGCTCCCGACTGCTCCATACGCCGGCGCGCGGCGTCCAGGTCGGGCACGACCGACTTGAGCTCCACCTCACGCATGGCGCGTCACGTCATGCTCATGATGGTATGCACCACCACCTGCGTATCCGAGAGATCGTCGAACACCGCCGCGGCGCCGCACGACGCCAGCTCCTTGGCGGAGTATCGTCCCGTCGCGACACCGATGGCCCGCGCGCCGATCCCGCGGCCGCACTCCACGTCAGCGGGCGTGTCGCCGATCACCACCACCCGTGAGCCGGCCAGTTCGATACCGAAACGGCGGCTGGCGCGCTGCTGCGCGATGGCCGGCAGCTCGGGACGCCGCTCGTGGTCGGAGCCGAACGCACCCACCACGAAGCGATCGGGATCGATCCCCACCGCCTGCAGCTTGGCCCGCGCCCCCTCGACCAGATTGCCGGTCAACAGTCCGAGGATCACGTCGGTGCGTGCCTCCAGCGTCTCGAGCAGTGGCGCGATCCCCGGCATCAGCCGCACCTCGTGTTCCGGATCGCGCAGCTCCGCGCGCAGGTAGCGCACGTAGCGATCGAGCAGCTCGCCCATTCGGGCGTCGATGTGCTCGTCCTCGTGCCCGACGATGCGCATCAGCTCACGGACGATCTGTGGGTCCGTCTTGCCGTCGAATCGATGCCGTGCCGTGGGACCGGCATCACCGAACACCTCCAGCAGTGCGCGCTCGATCGCGCGCCGGCCGGCGCCGTCCGTCCAGAGCAGCGTGCCATCGATATCGAAGAGAACGAGCTTCATGCGCGCGTGAGCAGCAGCCCCGACATGATCGACATGGCGCCGAGACCCTGCCACAGCGTGGGCGTCTCGCCAAGCGAGAGCCACGCCACGATCACGGCGAAGATGGGCTGGAGGTTGGAGTACATGGCGGTGCGGGTGGGGCCGATCACCCGCACGCCGCGATACCAGAACAGGTATGCGATCACCAGCGCGAAGATTCCACTGAAGCCGAGCGCCAGCCACGCACCGGCCGGAATCCCCGTCCACGGCGTCGCGGCGAGCGACGGCACCGCCAGCAGGAGCAGGGGCACCGCGCCGCCGATCATCGTCAGCGCGGACAGCTGCAGTCCGCTTACCCGATGCGTGTAGGGCTGGAGATACACCGTGTAGATGGACCAGCACAGAGTGCCGGAGAGAATCAGCAGATCACCCACCAGGCTGGCGTGGCGGGCGGCGCTCTCGTCGGCGCTCCCCAACACCACCAGCGCGATTCCCAACAGCGACAGCGCGATGCCGGCCACGCCGCGCGCCGCCACGCGTTCGGTGCCGCGCAGCCGCCCGATGAGCGCGATGAATGCCGGCGCCGAGGCGATGACGAGGGCGGCATCACCCGCGCGTGTGCGCGCGATGCCCTCCACGAAGAACACCTGATAGATGCCGTTCCCCAGCACGCCCAGGCCGAGCAGCGCCAGGGCATCACGCCGGCCCGGCCAGCCGATCGCGACCGGCCCGGCGAGCCGCTGGGCCACGACGGCCACCGCCACGAGCGACACGGCGGCGAGCATGAGACGCAGGCTGTTGAAGGCCAGCGGAGCGAACCGGTCGGTGGCGAACTTCACCACCGCATAGTTCACCCCCCAGATGAGCGCCATCAGGAGCAGCGAGACTTCCGTGAGCCAGACCGACGCGCGCGCGTGGTGGGCGTCGCCGGCGCGATGCAGCGCTTCGGCGCGGCGTACGGGCAGGGCCATGCCCGAAAGGTAGACTCGCCATCTACGCGCGTCTACATAGCTCGCATGAGGGACCCGCCTTCCACCCGCGTCGATATGGCCCGCAACATAGACTCGCCGTCCACGCACGTCTATGTTGCGCACTATGCAAGTTTCTTTCGCACTCTTCGCCGACGCGGCCAACCTCTCGCAGGAGGGCAAGCTCAACGTCCTCGGGGTGTTCGATGCGCTCCAGGTGGCGACGCTCCCCGCGGTTCACCCGCGCGCGCATCTCGTGGTGCACCTGAAGGGCACGTCCGGCGACGTGGGCACGCACACCGTCACGCTGCGCTGGATCAACCCGCAGGGCAGCGAGCTGTGGACCAGCACCGGTGAGCTGAACGTCGGCGCTCCCCCGCCGGGCGTGGCGGAGATGGATCTGCCGCTCATCGCGCAGATCGATCTGCCGATGGACACCGCCGGCGCATACCTGATGTCCATCGCCCTCGACTCCAAGCTTGCCGTGGATGTCCCCGTGCAGGTGCGCACGCCGCTGCCCGTGAGCACGGGCGGCGTGGGCGGGATGGTGAGCTGAACCCGCCTTCTGCCCTCAGAGCACCCTGCGCGCTCCCCGGAATCGTCGCAGCAGCGTTCGCACATAGGGATCGCCCGTATCCGTCAGCCGCTCGGTGGCGTGGCCGCCGCGGCCAAGGGCAAGGTGCACGATGTGGCTGGACCCCAGGCTGATCGCCACGTGGGTGATGTGGTGGTCCGCGCGATCGGAGAAGAAGAGCAGGTCGCCCGCACGACAGGTGAGCGGATCGTTCCCGGCCTGATCGCCGCAGGTCGCCTGCTGCCACGCATCGCGCGGAAGCTGCACGCCGTGGAGTGCGAAGACGCTCTGCACCAGTCCCGAGCAGTCGGCGCCCCACGGCGTCACGCCCCCCCACTGATAGCTCGTCCCCAGGAAGAAGCTGTGGGCGCTGCGCGTGATCGCCGCCGGATCCGTGGGGAAGCGCGCGGCTAGTTCGTCACAACTGATCGCCTCGCCCGACGTCACCGTCTCGTCAGGCGCGAGCACCGCACGCAGCGGGAGCGCGCGCCGGCCTCCGGCCGGTCGCGAGGTGGTGCAACCGAGCGAGATCCGTGCGTCGTTCGCCGCAGCACCGACCGCAGCGCCGGCCGCGCCCTCCCCGCGGGCCACGTAGCCGCGATGCATCCAGCCCTCGTACGCATCGGCGCCGCGCACCAGCAGCCAGTCCCCTTCGTCCTCCAGGATCTCCACCGCGTGACCCGCGAGCTGCTGGTTGATCTGACCGCTGGAGACGTGCGGCTGCGCGAGCATCGGCGCCACCGCGGCGTGCACAATGGCACCGGCGCCGATGGCTGCCGGCGCATCCTGCTCGATCATGTCATCGCTCCGCGTCACCGCCATCGCCGAGTCCCGGGATTCCTTCACGCCCACGCGCCAGGCGTACCGCGCGCTCGATCGCGCGCTCCAGCGCGGCCACGGCCAGCGCCTCGATCGATGCGAGCATTCCGGTTTCCACGGCCAGGGGCGGCGCACCCGTCTCACCAACGGGGGCGAGCGCGAAAATTACATCACCGTCGAAGCTGGTGCCCACTGGCGTGATGCGGCGAAACAGCGCGGCCGATGCTGCACGCGCCAGCTGCCCGAGCTGCGCACGCGACATCGGCACGCTCGCCGCCACCACCGCGAGCGTCGTGTGATGGCCCTCGCGCGCCGCC
>DATEPM010000032.1:0-5490 GCA_035273185.1 Gemmatimonadaceae bacterium | reverse complement strand
ACCGACTCCGTGAGGCCCACCGTGGCGACGGCATCGGCGCCGAGCCGAGAGACGAAGAAGATGTCGCAGATCGCGAAGACGCTCTCCATCACCGTCTCGAGCACCATGGGAATGGCGAGGACGAGGATGGCGCTGCCGATGGGGCCCTCCGTGTAATCGCGCCGCGAGCCGTGTAGCGCTTCGCGCACCGACGACCAGAAGCCGCCGGGCGGACCGTGTGCCGCGCCCGCTGCCGCCCCGGCTGCCGCGGCGTCGAGCGCGGCCGCGGCCGGGGAATCGGGAATGAGCGCTGTTTCGCCGAGCTCTGACATATGTGTGTTTGGTGCTGAAAGCCGATGTTGCGGGACGAGGCGCTGCGCGGGAGTGGCCGGAAAAACGAGAGGGGCGGCACCGATCGCGGTGCCGCCCCTCTGTCTGCTGGGCCGGATCTCCGAAGCGATCAGGGCAACGGTCTACCGCGCGCGCCGTTGACGACGACGATGTCCGCGCCGGGGCGCGGATCTACGGTCGTGAACTGGAAGGTGGCGGCGTTACGCATCGGCTGGCTCTCGTGTACGGCCCGGTGGCAGTGAACGGGAGACACAAGGTAGCGCCGATGGTTCGCGCGCACAATTCCCCTCCCGAGCGCGAGCGCGAGCTGACTGCGGTCATGGCACCGCGCGTGCAGCGCTGGGAGACGTAAGTGACGGGAGTATGAGCCGGCCGCACCGGCTGGCTCAGCGGCACGAGAACAGAGGATAGTGATATGGCGACACGCAATCCGAACCGGAACATTCAGGACGATCAGCCTCGTGGGAACGACGCGTCGCGCCGTGGGATGAGCGCGGCAGCGGGGCCGACGGCGGGAGGTCGCGAGGAGCCGACCGGGCGCCAGAGCGGCGGCGGGACTGGCGGGGCATCGGCGGCGGGCACGGGCGCGACGTCGAGCCGCGGAACCGCCCAGAACTCGGGTGCGAGCGCCACCGGCGCCACGGGCACCCAGACCGGTGTGCCGAGCAACAGCGGAGGCACCAGCTCCGGACAGTCCAGCGCGCGTGCCGGAGGCGGGCAGGGCACCGAATCGCCGCGGACCGACCGCGAGCGCGGCATGCAGACGACGCGCGAGACGGGCACCAGCCGCTCGTCAGGCACCACGCCGCAGCGCGGGCAGACGCAACGCCAGGGGGGCACGGCCGGCGGTCTGGCGCCGCGCGGCAACGTGTCGCCGGTGTACGGCGGCTACGGCAGCGCGAATCCGTTCACGACGATGCGCCGCATGATGGACGACATGGATCGCCTGTTCTCGAACGTCGGGATCGGTCCGGCGCTGCTGCCGTCGAACGTGTTCGGTCTGCAGGACCTGGGGACGGGCGAGGCCGAGCGCGGCCTGCGGTCGCTGCCGCAGGGCATCTGGTCGCCGCAGATCGAGACCTTCGAGCGCGGCAACGACCTGGTGGTGCGCGCCGATCTGCCGGGCCTGAACCGGGATGACGTGGACGTCGAGATCGATAACGACACGCTCATCCTCCGCGGCGAACGGCAGAACGAGCACGAGAACACCGATCAGGGCTACTACCAGAGCGAGCGGAGCTACGGCAGCTTCTATCGCGCCATCCCGCTGCCCGAGGGCGCGGACGCGAACGCGTGCAATGCCACGTTCAAGGATGGGGTGCTCGAGGTCACGATCCCTCTCCCGCAGCAGCAGGGGAAAGGGCGCAAGAAAGTACAGATTACTTGAACGGCGAGACTGGCTGAACGGCGAGACTGCCTGAACGGCGAAGCTACGGAACGGCGAAGCTACTCAGTCACGAGCTACGGAAGGCGAGCAGTTTCGTCGTTCCGCAGCTTCGCCGTTCAAGTACTTTCGTAGTTCACTTGGTTACAGGGTCGCCATCGATGCTGAGTACCTGTATGGGTGCTATCCCCGTCGCGGCCAGCGGCCCCTCGATCGCCTTCCGATCTCCGACGATCACGATCGCCAGGTGGTCGACGTCGATGTACCGGTTGGCCACGCGCGCCAGATCGGCGTTCGTGACCGCGCGGACGTGAGCGGCGTAGCGCTGGTAGTAGTCGGGGGGCAGGTCGTTCACGTACAGGTTCGTGATCGCCCCGTTCACCTGGGACACCGACCCGAACTGCCGCGGCAGGCGCTGGATCAGGAGATCCTTCGCCGTGACGAGCTCGGAGTCGCTCACCGGCTGCGCGCCGCGAATGCCGCGGAGCTGCTTCATGAACTCGATGAGCGCGCTGTCCGTCTTCGCGGTCACCACGTCGCCTCCCGCCTCGAAGGGGCCGGGGCCCTTGCCGAAGGCGAAGCTGGAGCCGACGCCGTAGCTGTAGCCCTTCTGCTCGCGGATGTCGGCGTTGAGGCGCGACTGGAACTGGCCGCCCAGGATCGTGTTGAGCACCTGCAGCGCGAAGTAGTCCGGCGTGTCGCGCGGCGGGCCGGGCAGCCCGATGGCGAACGACGACTGTGCGGCGCCGGGCTTGTCCACGAGGTAGATGGTGGTGGGCTTGGGCGCCGGCACCGGCGGATAGTCGAAGCTGGGCATCGCGCCCGCCGCCTGCCAGGGCGCGAGCACGCGCTCGATCATCGCCCGCACGGCCGCGGGATCCACGTCGCCCACCACCGAGATGATCGCGTGCCCCGGCGTGAAGTACGCGCGGTGGAAGGCGACGATGTCGTCCCGCGTGATCGCCCGCGCCGTCTCCTCGGTCATCGAGCGTCCATACGGATGAGCGTCCGTGTATAGCACCTTCGGGAAGACCCGCGCCGCGATCGCCCCGGTGCGGTCCTTCTGCTGCGTGAGCGCCACCAGCGTGCGGGCGCGCAGCCGCTCGAGGGCGCTGTCCGGGAAGGACGGGTGCAGCATCATGTCCTGCAGGATCTCGAGCACCGGCTGCACCTTGTCCTTCGTGGCGAGAAAGCCGATGGAGCCGCTCTCGTCGCCGATGCCGGCACGCACCGACGTGCCGAGCATCTGCAGCGCGTTGGAGAGCTCGTCTCCCGTGCGCGTCGTGGTGCCCTCGCTCAGCATGGACGCGGTGAAGCTCGCGAGCCCGGTCTTCGCCGCCGGCTCGTACTGATCCGCGCCCCCGATGAAGGTGATGCTGAACGATACCAGCGGCAGGGTGTGCCGCGGCGACACGATCAGCTGCGCGCCGTTGGACAGCCGCGCGGTGGTCCACGCCGGCACGTGCAGTGCCGGCGTCTCGCCCGCGGCGGGAATCACGTTGCGGTCGAAGGTGTCGCGGACCACCGCCGGTGCCGCTCCGCCCGCCATGCTGCGCTGCGCGACCGCCGCCGGCGCCAGGGAGACGGCCAGAAGCAGCGCGGCAATCCCCACGCGCGGCGCGCGTCCGAGCGCCCGGGCCGCGATCGCCGGGCGCCGGATCCCGAGTACCAGATGCGTTGTCATCGTCCGTCCTCCGTATCGGTCACGGTCACGCTCTGCTCCGGCTTCGAGGCCTGCTCCTTGTGACCCTGCGGCACGATCGACAGCACGACGCGGCCCGCGGTGAGATACCGATTGGCCACGCGCTTCACGTCGGCCGGCGTGACCGCGAGCGAGCGCGTGTACTCCGTGCGGAACCAGCCCGGGTCCCCGTGGAAGACGAGACCATCGGCAAGCTGCTCGGCCTTTCCGAGATTCGATTCGAGGCCGCTGAGGAAGTCCAGCTCGATGCCCGCCTTCGCGCGCTGCACCTCGTCGGCGGTGGGCCCGTCGCGCTTCAGCCGGTCGATCAGGGAGTCCGTCTGCAGCTCCAGCTCGGTGAGCGAGTGCCCCGGACGCGGCGTCAGGATCACGAGGAAGTCGCCGACGTTCTCGCTGGTGTTCTGGAACGCGGCCACGTTCGCCGCGGACTGTCGATCGTACACCAGCGCCTTCGTCAGGCGCGCGGTGCGCGGGCCCGCCAGGATGCTGCCCAGCACGTCCAGGATGAGATCATCGTGATGGATGGCGCCCACGGTGGGCCAGGAGAGATACAGCCGCGGCACCTGCACGCGGTCCTCGAACACCAGGCGCTTCTCGGCGGCCAGTCGCACCGGCGGGGCGCTGGGACGCGTGATGCGCGCGCCGTGCGGGATGCTCCCGAAGTACTTCGCAACCCACTGCTTCGTTCGCGCGGGATCGATGTCGCCGACGATCGTGAGGGTGGCGTTGCTGGGCGCGTAGTATAGCCGGAAGAAATCCTTGACGTCCTTCTCCGACGCGCGGGTGAGATCGGCCATGCTCCCGATCACCGGCCAGGAGTACGGGTGCCCCTTGGGATACGTCGCGGCCGCGAGGATCTCCCACGCGCGTCCGTATGGCTGGTTGTCGTAGCTCTGGCGCCGCTCGTTCTTCACGACGTCCCGCTGGGCGTTGAGCTTCGCCGTATCCAGCGCGTCGAGCAGGAAGCCCATGCGGTCGGACTCCAGCCAGAGCGCGTCCTCCAGATAGTTGGAGGGGACGAGCTCGAAGTAGTTCGTCCGGTCGTTGGTGGTGGATCCGTTGTTGTTGCCGCCCACGCCCTCGGTGAGCTTGTCGTGCAGCCCGTAGGGCACGTGGCCCGAGCCGGTGAACATCACGTGCTCGAAGAGGTGCGCGAACCCCGTCTTGCCGGGCTGCTCGTTCTTGGAGCCCACGTGATACCACACGTCCACCGCGACGGTGGGAATCGAGTGGTCCTCGGACAGGATGACGTTGAGCCCATTCGGCAGCGTGTAATGCTCGAAGGGGATGTTGATCGCGCTGGCGGCGCGCGACGCGGTGGCGGACGGCCGCTGCGCCGGAAGCGTGCTCGCGGGCGCGAGGGCGGTGATGCCGAGCGTCGCCACTGCGGCGCCGAGCGCCCGCGCGGACGATCGGGCGAACCGGTACACGATGGGTCCTGGGTTGAGGGAGGGAAGAGCGCCCCTCGTGGGGCCGTGCATCTCGTAGTATGAGGGACCGTGAATCATACCGGCAATGCCGGGTGCGGTTCCCTTACCGAAGATAGACAGGCGCCCTACGTCAGCGCACGTTCCACCGCGTCCCGGTCCTCGCGCAGGGACGCGAGCGTCTGCTCCGGTGCCAATCCCCGTCCCAGGAGGGCACGGCCGCGGCCGGCGCTCCAGAGCGCGATGCCGCCCGCGAGCACGCCGAGGATGAGCGCCGCCAGCCAGTACCAGTCGCGCGGCAGCCACTGATCGCCCAGCAGCATCACCACGCCCGCCAGGAGCGTGAACCCGCCGAGGAGCGCGAGCACGGCACCGGTCGCGGTGAGAACGGTCCCCCTGCCCATCGCGCGCGCGGCAGAGGCAATCTCCCGGCGTGCGGTTGCGACGTCGGCGCGCAGGTGCGCGACGCTCCCCTCCGCCCAGTCGCGCACGAACGCCAGCAGCTCCTGCGCCCGGCTGGCCACGCGGAACACGGCAAAGCGCCGGACGCCGCGCTGCCCCCGACCGTTGCCATCGCCGGACGCGGCACGCTCCTGCGCGCGTGCCCGCATCCGCGCGGCCCAGCGCGGCCCCGCCGTGCCGGGGTG
>DATEPM010000031.1:0-16431 GCA_035273185.1 Gemmatimonadaceae bacterium | reverse complement strand
TGTCAGCAACGGGTTGGACTGCAGTTGCAGTGCGGAGATCGGGAAGAGGATGCGGTAGGTCTCCGCGGATTTGTCGGTCTTGCCATTCTTCGTCGCCGTGGACCACTGCTTCAGGAACAGCCCGTGGCGGATGAGATCCGTGCGGCGCTTGCCCTCGGCCGTGAGCTCGAACAGTCGCTCGTTCAGGATCGCGGTGCGCAGCTGCGTCTTCGACAGGCCGGACGCGATCGGGTTGGACGGATCGTGCATGTTGTGGATGCGCGCCAGCTCCGTGGTGGCCCCTGCGGTGTTGCCCATCTCGTTCAGGGCCTCGGCCTTGATCAGGTACATCTCCGCCAGCCGGAAGAACGGGAAATCGTTCGGGTTGGAGTTGCCGTGCGGGGTGCTGGGGAGGGGCGGGAACTTGTTGAAGCGCACGCCGATGTTCTCGCCGGCCGCGGTCGCGTCGGGGATGTCGATCGTGAACACGAGGTTGTTGCCCTGGCGATCGGTCACCGGTTTGCCCGTCTCGAAGCTGTACGCCTGGCCTTCCAGCCACATGTTCCGGCGGTCGTCCGTCGCCGAGAACTTGTTGTAGGTCTCGGCGAGCGTCGCGAAGCCGTTCCACGGTCCGCCGTCGCCGGTGGCCAGCTGGTTGTAGTGCAGCGTGCGCATCGGCCAGTTGCCGCCGAGGTTCTGCTCCTTCGTGTGCACGATCACGAAGATGTTCTCGGGCGAGCTCTTGTTGTCGATGCTGAAGTTCTGGCTCCAGTTGGGATTCAGCGTGTAGACGCCGGAGCCGATCACGGCGTCCGCGGCATCGATGGCGGCCTGGCACGCGTCCTTGCCGCCGCTCACCTTCACCCCGCTGCACGAGTTGTAGCCGTTTGCGTCGATGGTCTTCGTATCGGCCACGTCGAAGACGCCGGCGTTGAGATACAGGCTCGCGAGGATGGCGTTGTCCGCGCCCTTCGTCATGCGGCCGTACATCGACGCATCCCACTGGACGGGGAGCTTGTCACGGGAGTCCAGCAGCTCGCTCTCGATGAACCGGAAGATCGAGTCGCGCGACACCCGCGGATACTGCTTCACCTCGGTGGTGGTGACGAGCGGCACGCCGCCGAAGAGGTCCTGCAGCATGTAGTAATACCACGCGCGCAGGGAGCGCAGCTCGGCCAGGGTCTGCGGCGCCTCGGCTCCGCCGGCCTTGGTGATGACGTCGATCATCAGGTTGGCCTTGGCCACGCCCGCGAACAGGTCGTTCCACGCGGGGTCCACCATGGAGAGCTCCGCCGAGCTGTTGGCGCTCCAGGTCTGCCGGTGGATGTCCAGCCACTGGCCGTTGTCGTACCAGTCGTTCCCGCGCGTGGGGACGATCAGCGCGTCCGTGGAGAGCTCCTCGAGGGTGAGATAGCCCGGCTCCTCCTGCGAGCGCAGCTGCGCGTACACCGCCGCCACGCCCGCGAGCACCTCCGCGTCCGTGTGGAACGCGTTGTTCGGGGTGAGCGCGTCGTGCGGCACTTCGGTGAGGTCCGTGCAGGTCTGGCCGATCAGGAACACGGGCGCCAGCAGCAGCGCGCGCAGACCGACCCGGCGGACCGACTTTGATGGAAAGATCCTCATAAGTTCCGGATACCTGGGTTGAGATGGTCGCCGTGGCGGATGCCGTCAGAACTGGAAGCGGGCGCCGAGCGTGTACGTGCGCGCCCGCGGGTACGTGAGGTAGTCGATGCCGCGCGACGCGAGCCCCGCATCGGTGAACACCTCGGGGTCGTAGCCCGTGTAGTGCGTGAACAGCAGCAGGTTGTCACCGGCCACGTAGACGCGCGTGCTGCGAATGCCCAGCCGCGCGGGCAGCGTGAAGGTGTACCCCACGGTCACGTTCTGCAGCCGCACGAAGGTGCGATCCTCGATCCAGCGCGAGGAGTACTTGGCCGCCTCGGTGATGCTGTCCGGCATGCTCAGCGCGGAGGACAGGAAGTTGCGCCCCTGCCGCGCGTCCCCCTTGGACGCGTACACCAGCGCGGTGTTGTTGAACACCTTGCCGCCGAACTCGCCGCGCCACAGCCAGCTCGCGTCGAAGTTGCCCCACGTCCCGTTGTTGTGCAGCCCCACGGTGAAGTCCGGGTTGGCGCTGCCGATGATCTGCCGGTCGTCGTCGGTGGGATCCGTGGTGGTGAGCGTCGCGGCGTCGCACCCCGCGCTCGTGGCCTTGCACGCGAAGATCTGATGGCCGTTCACCACGCCCACGAACTTCGGCGCGAAGAAGGTGCCGATCGGCTGGCCGATCATGATGCGCTGCGAGTACTGATTGGACTGGCCCTGGCCGCTCACGAAGCCCGTGTTGATTCCCTGCTTGCGGTTGGGTCCCAGGCTGGTGACCTCGTTGCGCTCGACGGTCAGCACCAGGCCGCCGGAGAGCGTGCGTCCCCTGGAGGCGTAGAGCTGCGCATCGGCCGATGCCTCCAGCCCCCGGTTGCGCAGGCTGCCGATGTTCTCCAGGCGCGTGGGCACCACGGCCGGCTGCGGCACGGCGACGTCGAGCAGCAGATCCTTCGTGTCCTTCTGATAGAGATCGATGCTGCCGGTCACCCGGTCGTGCAGCACGCCGTAGTCCACGCCGACGTTGGTCTGGGTAGACGTCTCCCACTTGAGATCGGGGTTGCCCACCTGCGCGGCGCGCAGACCGCTGGTGAGCACGCCGCCGAAGGGATACGCGGCCCCGGGATCGGCGCGCAGCAGCAGCTGCGTCTGATAGGGCTGCACCGCCTGGTTCCCCTGCTTGCCCCATCCCGCGCGAATCGCGAGCGTCGAGAACGGGCCGCCGCGGAACCAGGACTCCTCGCTCATGCGCCACGACGCCGAGAGGGCGGGGAACAGGGACCACTGGTGCCCGGGTGCCAGCCGCGACGACCCGTCATAGCGCACGACGCCGGTGAGGAAGTACTTGTGCGCGAACCCGTAGTTCGCCCGCGAGAAGAACGACACCAGCGTGCTCTGATTGTCGTACGAGGTGGGCACGGGTGAGCTGGCCTGCGTCCCCGCGCCCAGGTTGTTCACGCCGAACGCGTCGGTGATGAACCCCTGCATCTGCGCTTCGAAGCCCTCGTCCTGGATCGTCGTGTACTCATATCCGCCCAGCACCTCCAGCTCGCTGCTGCCGAAGTGCGGCGAATACGTGAGCAGCTGCTGGAGATTGAGATTCTGCAGGTGTCGCTCGCCCTGGCGCGCCAGGCCGTTGAACGCCGCGCCGATCGCGCTGCTGCGCGGCGCGAACGTCTGCCGCACGGACTGCGTGTTGTCGATGCCGAGCGTGGTCTGCGCGGTGAGCTCCGGCAGCAGGCTCAGGGTGCCGGTGAGATTCCCCAGGATGCGGTTCTCCGGCGCGTTGTCCTGCAGCTGCTCGGTGATCCCCACCGGATTGCGCACGTCCTGCGCGCCGGTGCCCACCTCGAAGAACGAGCCGTTCGCCGCCCGAACGGGAAAGGTCGGGTTGAAGATGATCATGTTCGTGAACACACCGCCCAGGAAGCCGCCGCCGTTCTCGATGTCGGCGAACTGGTTGTTCACGCGCGACGCCATCAGGTTGAGCCCGAGCTGCAGCTTGCCCGACAGCGCGCTGTGCGTCGCGTTCAGCCGTCCCTGATAGCGCTGCAGCCCGTTGCCCAGCACCACGCCCTTCTGGTCGAAGTAGTTGAGCGAGGCGCGATACTGCGTCTGCTCCGATCCGCCGGAGAAGGACAGGTTGTGATTCACGTCCAGTCCCGTGCGCGTGATGGCCCGCTCCCAGTCCGTGTTGGCGGTGCCGAGCGCCGAATCCGCGCTGAGCGGTAGACCGCCGCTCGCCACCTGCGCCTTCACGAACGCGCGGTACTGGTCGCCGTTGAGCAGGCCGAGCGTCTTGGCCGGGGTGGAGGCGCCGACGTAGGTCTCGTACTCCGTCTGCGAGCCGCTGCTGCCGCGCTTCGTCGTGATCAGGACGACGCCATTTGCGCCGCGGCTTCCATAGATGGCGGTCGCGGACGCGTCCTTGAGCACCGTGATGGACTCGATGTCGTTCGGGTTGATCGAGTTGAGCGGGTTGCGCGCCAGCTGCGGGCCGCCGCCGCCCAGCCCGAGGGCCCCGGGTGTCTGATCGGCGTTCTGCAGCGGCACGCCGTCGACGACGTACAGCGGATCGTTGCTCGCGCTGATCGAGGTGCCGCCGCGGATGCGAAGCTGCACGCCCGCGCCCGGCTCGCCGCTGTTCTGGGTGAGCTGCACACCCGCGACGCGCGACTGGAGCATCTGGTCGGCGTTGGTCACCAGACCGACGTTCGCCTGGGCGGCCTGCACCGTGGCCACCGAGCCGGTGATCGCCTCACGACGCTGCGTGCCGTAGCCGGTGGTCACCACCTCGGAGAGCACCGCGGCCTGCCGGGTGAGCGAGAAGGTGACATTCGCCGTTGCGCCCGCGGTGACGGTGACGCCCTGCTCGAGCGGGCCATAGCCGATGCGGGTGGCCCGAACGCGATAGGTGCCGGCCGGCACCGCGCTCAGCACGAATCCGCCGTCGTCGCGCGTGAGCGCCGCGCGCTGCGTTCCCTGGATGCGGACGGTGGCACCAGCGACGGGCTGCTGGCTCGCGCTATCGAGCACCCGGCCGTTGATGGAGCCTGTGGTCCCCTGCGCGCCGAGTTGGGTGGTCCAGCAAAGTGCCCCGACGAGCGCGGGAACGAGGATGCGACCCAGAGCCATGCGTGTGTCCTCCACAAAGTGGGGCGTGGAATGCGGCGAGCGCTCGTCGCGGGAAGCGGTCGAGCGTGTCGGTCTACGCGTGCTGAGCCTGCGTGGCCGGGTGGCACGCGCCATCAGCGCGTTCACCCGGGGTGAGGATGCGGATGGATGCTACCGTAAGATGGACGCTGATATGTTTCCGCCTCCAGGAAATGTCAAGACGGAAGTTGTCGAGGCCGAATCGGCACGCTGGCGTGATAAAGCGCAAGGGCCGCGGCGCGTCGCCGAGCTCCTATCGCGCGGCGCGCTCCAGCCGGTACACCGCGAACTGGCCGGGTGAGATCGATCCGAGGGCCACATATCCTCGGATCCGTCGATCGGTTCCCACCCGAAGCGGCGCGGCGTCAGCACCGGCTCGGCTCGCCCCTTCTCTTCCTCCCTCGAGCAGCGTGGTCGCCGTGTAGCGTCCCGCCGGCAGCACGCCTGCGGACGAGGAGAGCGTCACCCGCTCGACCGGCAGCGTGTCGAGGTTCGCGAGCACCAGCACCGTGCGATCGCCCGCGCGGCGCAGATACGCGGCGACGGCGTCGCTGCTCGCCGCGAGCGGCACGAGCGCTCCGGAGGCCAGCGCCGGTTCGCTCGCGCGCAGACGAATCAGCCTCCGATAGACGGCCAGCAGTGAGCCCGCGTCGGCGGTCTCCGTCTCGACGTTCGCCGTGAGCGTATCGGGCTGCATCGGTTCCCATGGCTGGCCGCTGGTGAAGCCCGCCGTGGCGCGCGGGCTCCACTGCATCGGCGTGCGCAGGCGCGGGTCGGGCTTGTCCCCGGTCATCCCGATCTCCTCGCCGTAATACACGAAGGGCAGCCCGGGCATCGTGAGCAGCAGCGTCGCGGCCAGCTTCGCCCTGCCGATGTCGCCGTGCAGCTCCGTCATGGTGCGGGTTTCGTCATGATTGCGCAGGAAGGGCGACCAGCGCCCGGCGGGCACCGACCGCTGCAGCCGCATGATCACGGGGAAGAGCGCCCGCGCCGAGCCCGATCGCACGGCGTTCACGATCGCGTCGGACAGCTCGAAGGCGAAGTAGTCGTCCAGCTGGTCCGGATAGTAGGGCAGCAATGCACCCGTGCCGTCCCACACCTCCCCCACGGTGAAGGCGCCCGGCGCCACGCGGTGGACGTACGCGGCGTAGTCGTGCAGCAGCTGGTGCGTCGCCGCGGTGTGCATCAACCGCGTGCCGCGCTCCACCAGATACGGCACGGCGTCCAGCCGGAAGCCGTCCACCCCCATCTCCGTCAACCAGTAGCGCGCCACCTTCTCCGCCTCCGCGAGCACGGCGGGATTCTCATAGTTGAGATCCGGCATCTCCGCCGTGAACACACCATAGTAGTACTCGTCGCGTACCGGCGAGCGATGCCACACCTCCTGCCCCCACGGGCCCAGCTGGGCGGGCCTGGTGCGCGACCAGCGAAACCATCCGCGGTACGGCGAGGCGGTGTCGCGCAACGCCTGCACGAAGAACGGATGCTGGCTGGACACGTGGTTCAATACCATATCCACCAGCACGCGGATGCCGCGCCGGTGCGCGGCCGCCATCAGCCGCTTGAAATCCGCGTTGGTGCCGTAGTCGGGCTCGACGAGATAGTAGTCGGTGACGTCGTAGCCGTGATAGCTGGGCGAGGCAGCCACCGGCATCAGCCAGATGCAGCGCGCGCCCAGGTCGTCGTGCGTGGCGGGGTTGCCATCATTGATGTAGTCGAGCTTTGCCGTCACGCCGTTCAGGTCACCGATCCCGTCGCCATTGCTGTCGTAGAAGGAGCGCACGAAGATCTCGTAGCACACCGCACCCCTGGTCCAGTCGCGTGGCGCGGAGCCGCCCCTTCGCTGGCCCGCGGCGGGACGGGGCAGGGCGAGCAGCATGCATGCCGCGGCGAGCGCGAACCTAGACGTGGTTACCATATAGAGGGCGACGCGGCGGGCCGGGGGGCGGGGAGTGACAGGGGAGCGGAAGGGGACGGGGAGGGGGTCGAAACGGTACTGCCAGCCGGTGGCGTGTGCAACCGTGCGCCGCGATCCTGCCGCGTCGATCCACGCCGCTGTTGTTGCGGACCCGGGTCCTTCACAAAGGCGGGCCCGCCTCACAAGTTCGTCCCGGCCGGCGCGCCTCGCCCCGAATCCGGGGCGGCGCCGCCGGCCGTTAGGCACCCGTCCCGAGCTGTCTCGTTCCCGCGCCGCGGAGCCCGCGCATGGAGAGGACCCTCCCGCCCGCTGGTACTCGCCAGAGCTTCTGGCAGATGTTCAATCTGAGCTTCGGGTTCCTCGGCATTCAGTTCGGCTGGGGGCTGCAGCTCGCCAACATGTCCGCCGTGTACGAGCGGCTGGGCGCCCGGCCGGATCAGGTGCCGCTGCTCTGGCTGGCGGCGCCGATGACCGGACTGCTGGTGCAACCGGTGATCGGCGCGCTGAGCGACCGCACCTGGGGACGGCTGGGCCGGCGGCGGCCCTACTTCCTGGTGGGTGCGATCCTCGCCTCGACGGCACTCTTCTTCATGCCGATGTCGAGCGGCTTGTGGATGGCCGCGGGCCTGCTCTGGATTCTGGACGCGTCCATCAACGTGTCCATGGAGCCCTTCCGCGCCTTTGTCGCCGACACGCTGGACGCCAGCCAGCGCACCGCGGGCTTCGTGTTGCAGTCGTTCTTCATCGGCGTGGGCGCCAGCCTTGCCAACGCGCTCCCCTTCCTCCTCAGCCGCCTGGGCGTCAGCGGCAGCACCGCGGGCGGCGTGCCGCTGTCCGTGAAGTACTCCTTCCAGGCGGGCGCGGTGGTGTTCCTGCTCGCCGTGCTCTGGACGGTGATCACCACGCGCGAGAAGCCGCCCGCGAACCTGGAAGAGTGGCGCCGGGCGCAGCGCGCGCAGGCGGGGATCAGGCATCTCCTTCGGGAGATCAGTTCCGCGATTCGCGAGATGCCCGCCACCATGCGGCAGCTCGCGGTGGTGCAGCTCGTCACCTGGCTGGGCCTCTTCTGTATGTGGCTCTTCTTCGTCCCGGCCACCGCGCGGCACGTCTTCGGCGCCACCGATCCGCAATCGGCGTTGTACACTCAGGGCATCGAGTGGGGAGGGTTCGCCTTCGCGTTCTACTCGATCACCTGCTTCGTGGTGGCGCTGCTACTGCCGCGGCTCGCGGCGGCCAGCAGCCGCAAGGCCGTACACGCCGCCGCCTTGACCTGCGGGGCGGCGGGGCTGCTGTCGGTGTATCTGATCCACGACCGCTGGCTGCTGCTCCTGAGCATGGTGGGCGTGGGCATCGCGTGGGCGTCCATCCTCTCCATGCCCTACGCGATCCTCTCCACCGCCGTGCCTCCGCGGCGCATGGGGGTCTATATGGGTGTGTTCAACTTCTTCATCGTCATCCCGGAGATCGTCGCGGCGCTGGCCTTCGGACCGCTCATCCGCGTGGCGTTCGGCACCGACAACCCGAACGCGCCGCTCTACGTGGTGATGCTGGGCGGCATCTGCCTGCTCGCCGCGGCCGCGTGCATGGGCGTGGTGGACGACCCGGGCGATGCAGGCGTGCCCGCGCGCGCCGTGATCCTGGGGGACGAGCAGGAGATGCTCATACTCCCCGAAGCGGTGCAGCCGGTACCGAGCAGCGGTCTCGTGGACAAGCGGTGACGGCAACAGCGCGGCGGGTGCCGCGCGCGCGTCACTCGTAGCGCAGGGCCTGCATCGGATCCACCCGCGACGCGCGGAGCGCGGGCACGTAGCCCGCCCCGAACGCCACCGCCGCCAGCACCAGCGCGGCCAGCGCGATGACCACCGGGTCGTGCCCCTGCAGCTCGAAGAGCAGCGACGCGGCCGCGCGTCCCAGCGCCAGCGCCGCGGCGATGCCGATCACGCCGCCCACCAGGACCATGAGCCCCACCTGACGCAGCACCATCGCCTGCACGCGCCGGCGGTCGGCGCCGAGCGCCATGCGCACGCCGATCTCGCGGGTGCGCTGCGCCACGGTGTAGGCGAGCACCCCGTACAGCCCCACGGCCGCGAGCAGCGTCGCCAGCGCCGCGAAGGCCGCCGAGAGAATGCTGATCATGCGGTCCAGGAACACGTTCTCCTTCACCTGCTGCGGCAGCGTCTTCAGGTTCTCCACCGGCAGGTTCGCATCCAGCTGCTTGACGATGGTGGGAATGCTGCGCAGCAACGGCTCCGTTCCCAGCCTGGTGTGCACGTAGAAGTTCGCGAAGCCCAGGGTGGTGTCCTGCCGGTAGGGCGTGAAGAACACCGGCGGCACCTTCTGCTTCACCTCGCTGTACTTCGCGTCCTTCACCAGCCCCACGATCTGGATATCCAGCTGATCCTTGTCGCCGTTCCCCATGAGCTTCCCCACCACGTCGCGTCCGAGGTTGAACTTCTTCGCGAACGCCTCGTTGACGATGGCCACCTTCGGCGCGGTGGGGCCGTCCGAGAGCGTGAACTCGCGCCCCGCCAGCAGCGGCACGCCGAGCACGGCGAAGTAGCCGGGGCCGATCTCGTTGAAGCGGGAGTTCGCGTCGGTGTCGGGACCCTTCTTGAAGCCCTGCACCGCCACGTCGCTCCCCCAGTTGCTGTTCCCGAGCACGGGAACGATGGCTGCGGCCACGCCGGTCACCCCCGGCAGGGCCGCGAGCCGCTCCTCGATCTGCGCGAAGAGCGCGTGCGCGCGCGCGGGGGTGTAGCCGTTCAGGTTGGGCGACACGCCGAAGGTGACGACGTTCTCCACGCGCAGGCCGAGGTCCACGCGGCTCACGTTGCGCAGGCTCTTGATGAAGAGCCCCGCCGCGATGAGCAGCGCCATGGAGAGGGCGATCTGCGCGGTGACCAGCCCCGTGCGGAAGCGCGCGGCGGCGCGGGTGCCGGAGTGCTTGCCGGTGCCCGCGCGCAGCGTGGAGTTGAGATCGGGCCGCGTGCTCTGCAGCGCGGGGAAGAGCCCGAAGAGCAGCCCCGTGCCGATGGCGAGCACGCCCGCGAACGCCACCACGGACGGCTGCAGCTCGAAGTGGATGGTGCTCGACGCATCGGACGGCAGCAGGGTCATCATCAGGCCGAGCGTCCAGTGCGCGATGAGCAGGCTCACCACGCCGCCCATGAGCGCGAGCAGACAGGATTCGGTGAGCAGCTGCGTCAGCAGCTGGCGCCTCTGCGCGCCCAGGGAGAGGCGGATCGCCATCTCCATCTGCCGGCCGGCGGCGCGCGCCATCAGCAGGTTCGCGATGTTCGCGCAGGCGATGAGCAGGACGATCGCCGTGATGGACAGCAGCAGGATGAGCGGGGTGCGCGTCTCCTTGTGCGTCGAGCTCTGGCCGCGGCGGCCGTCCTCGAGCGCGATCTGCTTCGCGCGGAACTTGGTCATCGTCTGCGCGCTCATCCCCTCCTGCAGCGGTGCCTCCACGTTGTTGATCACCGGCGTGTACACCGCGTTGATTCCCGTGCGCGCCTGCGCGAGGGTGACGCCCGGCTTCAGCCGCCCGAAGAGATAGATCCAGTAGCTGCGGCGGTTCTCGAATCCCTTCTTCTGGATGGGCTCCAGTACGCCGCGCATGGTGATCGGGACGAAGAGCATCGGGTTCACGCCGAGCGTCGTCCCCTGAAAGCCCGCGGGTGCCACGCCGACGATCGTCAGGCGCTGCCCGTTGACGGTGATCTGCGTGTTCAGCACGGCCGGGTTGCTGCCGAGCTTCGCCTCCCAGTAGCTGTGGCTCAGCACCGTCACGAGCTCGCCGCCCACGGCGCGGTCGTCGTTGGGGGTGAGCAGCCGCCCGAGCGCCGCCTGCAGGCCGAGCACCGGGAAGTACGAGCCGGAGACGTACATGGCATCGCCGTTCACGGTCTGGTTCTGGTACGCCACGTTGGCGCCGAACGCCCGGTGCGCCGCGATGCCGCTGAACGGCGTCTGTGCGCGCTGCAGATCGCGGAACATGGCGTAGCTGAACACCGCATCGCAGTCGCCCGCCTGGTTGCACGATTGCGAGCCGGGCTTGGGGCCGGGCGCGGACAGGTTCACCAGCCGCTCGGGGTGCGCCACCGGCAGGGGCCGGAGCAGCATCTGATTGAACAGCGAGAAGATGGCCGCGTTCGCGCCGATGCCGAGGGCCAGCGAGAGCACGGCGACGAGGGTCACGAACGGCGTGCGGAAGAGCGTGCGGAAGGCGAGCCTGAGATTCATGGAAGCGATCGGTGCGTGTCGCGGCCGGAGGCGCGCGTGTGGGGCTGGCGCGCCCCGGCGCTGTGGGAACGTCTCGACAATACGGTTAGACTGCGAGGATGATTCAATTGGTTTGCATCGACGTGGATGGCACGCTCGTGGGCTCGTCGGGGACGGTGCTCCCGGAGAGCTGGGCTGCCGCCGCTCGGGCGCGGGCGCGAGGTATGCGGCTCGCCATCTGCTCGGGGCGCCCGGCGTTCGGCATCACGGGTGAGTACGCGGAGCGGCTGGATCAGAATGGCTGGCACATCTTTCAGAACGGTGCCAGCATCCTGCATCTCGCCACCGGCGAGTCGCGCTCGGCGTGCATCGCGCTGGAGATCGTACGCGATCTCATCTCCGGCGCGCGCCGCGGCGGACGGCTGCTGGAGCTGTACACCGACACGGCCTACGCGGTGGAGAGCACCGGCCCGCGGGCGCGCGCGCACGCCGGCCTGCTCGGGGTGCCGTTCGTGCCGCGCCCGTTCGAGTCGCTGCACGGCAGCATCGTGCGCGCGCAGTGGCTCATGGCCCCGGACGACCTGGAGGCGCTGCAGCGCGAATCGCATCCCGGGCTGGAGGTGTCGCCCTCGCTCTCACCAGTGATGCCGGACACGCTCTTCGTGAATCTCACACCCGTGGGCGTGGACAAGGCGAGCGCGGTGCGCGCGGTGGCCGGCGCGTACGGGGTGCCCCTGGAAGAGGTGATGCTCGTCGGAGATGGGCTGAACGACGCCGCGGCCATGCGCGAGGTGGGCTATCCCGTCGCGATGGGAAACGCCGAGCCGGAGGTGCTCGCCATCGCGCGCCGCACGGTGAAGCACGTGGACGAGGGCGGCCTGGCCGAAGCGCTGGCGCTGGCGCTGGACGCCTGACGACGCATGCCGCTCCGCATCGGGATCGACCTGGGCGGGACGAAGATCGAGGGCCTCGCGCTCGGGGCTGACGGCCGGGAGCTCGCGCGCCGGCGCATCCCGACGCCGCGCGAGTATGCGGGCTCGGTGCAGGCGATCGCGGGCCTGGTGCACGCGCTGGAGCAGGCGGCGGGGGCCGCGGGCCGCGTGGGTGTCGGAATCCCCGGCACGCTGGTGCCCCGGACGGGGCTGGTGAAGAACGCGAACTCCGTCTGGCTGAACGGCCAGCCGTTAGGCGCCGACCTGGAGCACGCGCTGCGACGGCCCGTGCGCCTGATGAACGACGCGAACTGCTTCGCGCTGTCCGAGGCCACGGACGGCGCGGGTGCCGGCGCGCGCGTGGTGTTCGGCGTGATCCTCGGCACCGGCGTCGGGGGCGGGATCGTGATCGACGGGCGCTGCGTGATGGGCGCCAACCTCATCGCCGGGGAGTGGGGCCACGTGCCCCTACCCTGGATGACGCCAGACGAGCATCCGGGCCCGGCCTGCTACTGCGGCCGGCGTGGATGCATCGAGACGTGGCTCTCGGGCCCTGGCTTCGAGCGCGAGCACGCCGAGCGCACCGGGCGCGCGTGGCCCAGCCGCGAGATCGCGCGGACCGCGGAGGCGGGCGACCCGGAGGCCGCCGCCGCGCTGGAGCGCTACACCGACCGCCTGGCCCGTTCCCTCGCGGCGGTCGCGGACGTCCTCGACCCGGACGTGGTGGTGCTCGGCGGAGGGATGTCGAACATCGCGGGGCTTCCGGAAGCGGTGTCGGGATTGCTCCCCCGGTACGTGTTCGCGGCGGGCGTCGCGACGGCGCCGGACGTCGCCACGCGGGTGGTACGCAACGCGCATGGCGACTCCAGCGGGGTGCGTGGGGCGGCGTGGATTGCGGTCTGAGAGTGGAACGGCGAAACTGCTGAACGGCGAGACTACTGAACGGCGAGACTACTGAACGGCGTGGCTACACGACGGCGTGGCTACACCACGGCGTGGCTGCGGAAGGGCGTGGCTGCGGAAGGGCGTCGCTATCGGTATTGAACGGCGAGGGATGTTGAATAACGGCGTACGCGTGATTGGGCGCTGATGGGGACGGGGAGCCTCCCCACGCTCTCGCGGCCTGCGGGTGCAGCGGCTGCGGTCGCGCCGCCGCTCCTGGCGGCCGACGGGCGCGCGGTGCGCGTGATCCATCTGGTCGCGGAGCTGGCGCCCTTCGCGCGGAGCGGCGGGCTGGGCGAGGCCGTCAGCAGCCTGGCGCGGTATCAGGCGGCGTCGGGCATGCCGGCGGCGATCATGATGCCGCTGTATGCCGCGGTGCGCGAGACCGCTCCCTCCCTCGAGCCCGTGGGGCCGGCGTTCCGGGTGCAGGTGGCCAACCGCATCGAGCGTGTGCGGCTCTGGCGGTTGGGGCGCAGCAACGACGACGCGCTCGCGGCGACGCAGGTGTACTTCGTCGAGAGCGCCGAGTACTTCGACCGGCCGTACCTCTACGGCCCGCCCGGCGCGGACTACCCCGACAACGCGCGCCGGTACGCGTGCTTCGCGATGGCCGCGCTGGCCGCCATCCCGCGCATCGCCGGGCACGATCCCGTGATCCTCCATGCCCACGACTGGCACACCGCGCTCGCGCCGGTCTATCTGCGCACCGTCTTCGGCGGCGACACACGCTATGGCTGGGTGCGCGTCGTGTTGACGGTGCATAACGCGGGCTATCAGGGGCATTTCCCGCGCGCCACCATGGCGGAGCTCGGGCTGCCCATGTCCATGTACAACCCGCGCCAGCTGGAGTGGTACGACCGGGTAAACCTGCTCAAGGGCGGGCTGGTGTTCGCGGATGCGGTGACCACGGTGAGCCCGACGCACGCGCACGAGCTGCGCACCCCCGCGGGCGGGTTCGGGCTGGACGGGGTCTTCCGCGCGCTGCGCGACCGGTTCGTGGGCATCACCAATGGCATCGACCAGCGCATCTGGGATCCGGCCACCGACGCCCTCATCGCCAGCCGCTACCACGCGCAGCGGCTGGACGGCAAGCAGCACTGCCGGGCCGCGCTGCAGCACGAGACCAGGCTGCGTCCCATGGCGGGCGTGCCGATCTTCGCGCTCACCGCGCGCCTGGTGTCGCAGAAGGGGCTGGATCTCATCCTGGGCGATCCGGGCTACTTCGCGCTCGATGCGCAGTTCGTCTTCCTCGGCAGCGGCGAGCCGCGCTACGAGGAGGCGCTGTCCGCGATCGCCGCGCGCGCGCCCAGCCGCATCTCGGTGCAGCTGCGCTTCACGGAGGAGCTGGAGCACCACCTGCTCGCCGGTGCCGACATGTGCCTGATGCCCTCGCAGTACGAGCCCTGCGGCCTCACGCAGATGCGCGCGCAGCGCTACGGCACCATTCCCATCGCGCGGCGGGTGGGCGGCCTCGCGGACACCATCGAGGACGGCGTGACCGGATTCCTGTTCGACGAGTACACGGCGGACGCGTTCATGCGCGCGGCCGGCCGCGCGGTGGACCAGTACCAGGACACGGACGGATGGCACAACATGATGCGCGACGCGATGGCCCGCGACTTTGGCTGGGAGCAGTCGGCCACACGGTATCTCAACCTGTATCGCCGCGTGGTGCAGGCCGCGGGGGGCGCGCGATGAACGCCGCGCAGCACCGCATCATTGCGTGGGTCGGGATGGTCCTCGCCGGCGCGCTGGCCGCGGCGCCGGTAGCCGCGCCCCTCGCCGGGCAGCAGCCGCCCGCCCCGACCTCCCCGTCCGCTGCCGCCAATCCGAATCTCGAGCGCGTGGCCAACGACGACTACTCGCGCTCGCACGACTACGATCTCGTGCATCAGCGGATCGTCGTGCGCGACTTCGACTGGGACTCCACGTCGTTCACCGGAAGCGTCGCCAGCACGCTCGTCGCGCTGCGCCCCGCCCCCGGGATGGATTCGGTGGTGCTGGATGCGGGGGCGCTGCTGAACATCCGCCGCGTGACGGCGCCGGGGGGCGCGGCGCTGCGGACGTCGCGCCATGGCGACACCCTCGTGGTGCACCTGGCCAGGCCGGCGGCGTTCCACGACACCGTGCGCTTCACCATCGACTACGCCGGCCGCGTGGAGAATGGGCGCGGGCTCACCTTCATCGAGCAGCGGCCGGGCACGCCGCGGCAGATCTGGAGCCAGGGCGAGGACCACGACAACCACCTGTGGTTCCCCACCTACGACTTCCCCAACGACAAGATGACCTGGGAGCTGGAGGCCACCGTGCCCGCGGGCGATGTCGCGGTCTCGAACGGGAGCCTGACGGCCGACCGCACGGACGCGCGCGGCGCGCGCACCATGACGTGGCGGCAGGACGCGCCCAGCGCGACGTACCTGGTATCGCTCGTGGTGGCGCCGCTGGCGAAGCTGCACGACACGTGGCATCGCACGCCGGTGGACTACTACGTGTACCACCAGGACAGCGCCCTCGCGCGGCCGCTCTTCCGGGTGACGCCGGACATGATCGACACCTACTCCACCCTCACGGGCGTGCCCTACCCGTGGGCGAAGTACGCGCAGACCACCGTCGCCGACTTCTTCGGCGGGATGGAGAACGTGAGCGCCACGACGCTGGTGGACTGGCTGCCCGACGCCCGCGCCTATCCGGACCGGCCCTGGTATCAGTACATCCTGATCCCGCACGAGCTGGCGCACCAGTGGTTCGGCGACTACGTCACCACGGCGAACTGGGCGAACATGTGGCTGAACGAGGGGTTCGCCGAGTTCATGCCGGGGCAGTACTGGGGCCGGAAGCTCGGCGCGCACGCGGAGCAGGACTACTACGCCGACGAGTACCGGCAGTTCGTCGCCATCGACGCGCGGGCGCGCATGCCGCTCGCGGCACTGGGCTCGAACAACATCTATCCCAAGGGTGCGCTCGTCCTCGAGATGCTGAAGGGCTACCTCGGCGAGCGGCCCTTCTGGGCGGGCGTGCACCGGTACCTCACCAGCCACGCCCTCGGCAACGCCACCACGGACGATCTGCGGCAGGCGTTCCTGCAGGCCTCGGGGGAGAACCTCGACTGGTTCTTCGACGAGTGGGTGTATTCGGCGGGAATGCCGGCGTTCACCGTGGACGCGGCGTACGATCGGGCCGCGCAGCGCGTGACTCTGCACGTGCGCCAGACCCAGCGCGACACCCTGGCTGCCGACAGCAGCGGCCTGCGCTACGTGGTGCCGGAGGAGTTTCGCATGCCCGTGACCGTGCGCGTCGGCACCGCGGGCGGAGGGGACGTGGTGCGCCGTGCGTGGATCCGCCAGCGCGAGAACACCATCACCGTGGATTCCGTGCGCTCCGCGCCGACGATGGTGGTGTTCGACGACGGCAACCGGATCCTCAAGACGCTCGCCTTCGACGAGCCCACCGCGTGGCTGGCCGAGCAGCTCAGGCGCGATGCGAATCTGTGGAACCGGCAGTGGGCCATCGAACAGCTGGCGACGCGCACGTCCGATGCTGCCGCCAGCGAGGCGCTCGCGGCGGCGGCCGCGGGCGCCGACCATCCCTTCACGCGCGCGCTCGCGGCCACCGCGCTGGCCAAGTTCCCCGCCGCGGTGGCGCTCCCGCCACTGCAGCGGGCGATGGCGGATAGCTCCAGCC
>DATEPM010000030.1:0-2262 GCA_035273185.1 Gemmatimonadaceae bacterium | reverse complement strand
AGAGGCTCCCGCGCGGATCGGTGGCGCTGGACGGCAGCGGCGCCGGGACGGGCGTCGCCGCCACCGCGGCCGCGATACGCTCGCGCAGCGCCGGCGGAGCGGCGAGTGGCGGCTCGATTCCCAGACGGTGGCGTACGGCCTGATGCACTGACAGCTCGCGGCGGCAGCGGGCGCAGCCCACGAGGTGTGCATCGATCTGCGAAGTGGTCTCCGGCGGCAGCTCGCGGTCGGCGTACGCCCCGAGCAGCTCGATCAACACCTGGTGCTGTTCCTCTCGCGCCGCGCGCTCGGCCGGGTTCTCGCCCGAGCCCGTGGGCAGGGCAGTGAAGTCGCTCATCGGGTGCCTCCTCGAGATCCGCGGCGCGCCGTGAGCACGCCGGGTTGCGCGACTGCCGCGCGGTTCGCGAGCACCGCTCCGGCCAGCAGCCGGCGCCCGCGCGAGATGCGGCTCATCACGGTGCCGATCGGCGCCCCGACGATCTCCGCGATCTCCTGATATTTGAATCCGTCGATATCGTGGAGCTCCACCGCGACCGCGAAGTCTTCGGGGAGCTGTCCGAGTGCCGCATGCACCTCCTCGCCCGTGAGGCGGGCGGCCACCTCGTCGAACACCACGTCGGCGTCGCCGCCCACCAGCTCCTCGTGCGCCGCCTCCAGGCGGGTGATGGAGACCAGCTGCCGCCGGCGCGTGCTGCGCTCCCCCGCCTCACTGAGGACGCTGCGGAGCACCTGGTAGAGCCAGGCGCGCACGCGGGTGGGGTCGCGCAGGTCATCAAAGCCGAGCCAGGCGCGCACGCAGGCCTCCTGGACCAGGTCCTCGGCGTCGGCGCGGGCGTCGGTGCGGCGCACGGCAAAGGCC
This sequence comes from Gemmatimonadaceae bacterium, assembly GCA_035273185.1. Taxonomy (GTDB): domain Bacteria; phylum Gemmatimonadota; class Gemmatimonadetes; order Gemmatimonadales; family Gemmatimonadaceae; genus AG2. The sequence goes on along the minus strand of DATEPM010000030.1, from coordinate 1,403 downwards.
AGCAGGCGGTCCAGATGCGGGAGCACCAACGCGTCGAAGCGCGCCTGGCGCTCAGCAATGGCCGAGGCCTCGGGCAGGGGATTCGCGGGCACAGGTGATGGCGAAGGTACTGGCGCGGGAGAGGCTTTCCTAGACAGACACCGGGCCCGGGCGTCCGTTTCAAAGCGGAGCAGGCCGATGTGGGAAGCTTTCCTGGGTAGAGCAAACCAGCCGAGGAATTATTCCCGACGTGCTCGCGCTCGCCTTGAGTGTCAATCCGCGCCCGCGGATACTCGGGCGAAGGGCAGAGGCAGAGGACTGCGGACTATGACGCACCCGCAGCGGGACTCAGGGTTCGGGGACGCCGCGAAGCCGGTCCCGGTGCGGCTCCCAGCCGGCCGAGAGCAGCGCCAGCAGGATTCTGCCCCGCACCGCGTCCGAACCGCCGGCGGCGGGCGTCTGCCGGCGCAGCGCGCCCATGCACTCGGCCAGGCGCTGCTGGAAGCGGCGATACCGGAAGCAGCAGAGACAGGCGGCCATGTGGTCGCGCATGCGAATGGACTCGTCGCGGTCCAATCGCCCGTCGAGGTAGTCCCACAGTTTGCGGACCACCTCCTGGCAGCTCAGGGGCTGGCTCTCGGTGCGAGCCGCCCGACCGGTGGATGCCGACGGCACCTGAAATGTCACACGCGCTCCCGTAGTCGCGGCGGCGCCAGGCTCGATCTGCGGCTCTGGATCCGACCACATCATCCTGCCGGAAGAATCGCCAGGGCTCGCCGGGAGTTCCGCTGGCTTGCCGCGGCGCCGGCCGCCAATGATCATCCGGAGAACGTTCCAGGAGCCTGCCATGGACGAGATCTTCGCGCAACTGGAGGCGCTGCGCGCACGCGAGCCGCGCGTGGCGATGGCGACGCTGGTGGGCGTCCACGGCACCACGCCGAAGAAGGAAGGCGCCCGCATGTGGGTGGGCGAGGGAGGGCGCATCCTTGGCAGCGTGACCATCGGCGGCTGCGTGGACGCGCGGGTGGTGGCCGCCTCCGAGGAGCTGCTGCGCGAGCAGGACGGTCACGCGCGGCTGCTGTCGATGGCGCTGGGGGACGAGGATGCGTCGGCGCTGGGGCTCACGTGCGGCGGCACGGTGGACGTGCTCATCGAGCGGGTGGAGCTGCAGGGCGACGCCCACCCGGTGGTGGCGGCGTACGCGGAGGCGGCGGTCGAGCTGGCGCGCGGATGCCGCGTGGCGATCGCGTGCGTCCCCGAGGGCGGCAGCGGCGCACGGCTTCTGGTGCGCGAGGACGGGTCGACCGCGCTATCGCTGGGAGATGCCGCCCTGGACGAGGCCGTGCGGGCCGACGCGAGCGCGCTGCTGCGCGCGGGTGGCAGGTCGCGTCTGGCGCCGGTGCGCGCCACCGCGCCGAGCGGCC
>DATEPM010000029.1:0-16392 GCA_035273185.1 Gemmatimonadaceae bacterium | reverse complement strand
GCTCGGGGGCGGCACTGGAGCCCCGCATCGTACCGTCGTCCTGGCGGTTGCCATACACCCAGTACGGCAGCTGGTGATCCACCGCCACGTGGTACATCTGCGCGTTGGGCAGCGAGATGTTGTTCCAGCTCTTGCCGTGGGTGGTGGTCACGCGTGCACCCGCGTCGTTCGTGAGGCCGAAGTGGTCCGGGTTCCGGGGATCCATCCAGATATCATGATTGTCGCCGCCCCACTGCACCTGCCGGAAGGTCCGGCCGCCGTCGGTGGAGCGCCAGAAGCCGCTGTTCGCGACCAGCACCTCGTCCGGGTTGCCGCTGGACACGGCGAGATGCATGTAGTAGCCCCCGCGCCCGATGAGCGCGCGCGCCCAGCTCACCATCTTCCACGACCGTCCGGCATTGTCCGAGCGCCAGAGCGAGCCCTGGTCGGCCGTCTGGATCAGCGCGTACATCCGGTTGGAGTTGGTCGGCGCGATGGCGACGCCGATCTTCCCCACCGGGGGCCGGGGCAGCCCGGGATCCTGCACCTGCGTCCAGCTGCTGCCGCCGTCGTGCGTGATCCAGAGGCCGCTGGACGGCCCGCCGCTGAACATCGCCCAGGGGTGCATCTCCACCTGCCACATCCCGGCGAGCAGCACCTTCGGGTTCTTCGCGTCCATGGCCAGCGACGAGCAGCCGGTATTCGGGTCCACGAATAACACGCGCGTCCACGTGGCGCCGCCGTCGGTGGTGCGGTACACGCCGCGCTCCTCCTGCGGGGCCGTGGTGCGCCCCAGCGCGCAGACGTAGACGACGTTCGGGTTGCTGGGGTGCACCAGGATGCGCGCGATGCGCCCCGTCTCGCGCAGTCCCATGTTGCGCCACGTCTTGCCGGCATCGTCCGACCGGTACACGCCGTCGCCGATGATGTCCGCATCGCGAATGGCCCACGCCTCGCCGGTGCCCGCCCATACGATGGCCGGCTTCGACGGTGCCACGGCCACGGCGCCGATGGCCTGCACGTCCATGCTGTCGAACACCGGCACGAATCGGTGGCCCCCGTCGGTGGACTTCCACACCCCGCCCGACGCCGACCCGACGTACCACACGGCGGTGTCGCCCGGAACGCCAGTGATGGAGGCGATGCGCCCGCCCCCCGCCGGCCCGAGGAACTCGAACTCCAGCGGACGCGCGGTGACTGGACGCGCGGGGTCCGGCACTCCCGGTTGCGCAAATGCTGAAGGAGCCAGGGCGGCCAGCGCGGCGCACAGCGCGGCGAGTCGCAGCCAGGAAGAGCAGGGAAGGGTGGGGCGCACGGGGTCCTCGAGCGGGAGTCGGTCGGTGGCGCGGATTCTGGCGCGCGGACGCGGCTCCGGTCAAGAGGCGGGCGCGCCCGCGAGTGCGCGGACGCCGCTGTCACGTGGGCGGCGTCCGCGGACCCATGTTCTCGTACGCCCGACGCTCTCAGCCCGCTGGCGAGGAGCCCCGTTCGACCGTGAGCTGATTGTGGATGTCCCGCACGCCTCGCACAGTGTCGGCGACATCCTCGGCGCGCCGCTTGGCGCGGCGGTCGCTCACCGTCCCGCGCAGCGTCACCTCGCCCTGGTCGACGCTCACCTCGATGTCGGTGGCGTCCACGTCGGCGTTGCGCGTGAGTGCCTCACAGACATCCTCGTACAGGCTTTCATCCGACCGGCGGTAGTTCCGCGGCCCCACGCCCCTGAAGTTGCCTGAGCGCGTCGAGCGCGCCGCAGGCTCCACGCCGCCGGGGTTGCCGGTGCTCCCGCGAAACTGCACGGGCGGACGGTCGCGCTCCTCGTTGGCGGGGCGCGTGTACCCCGGCTGCCTTCCACGCTCCACCTCCTCCTCGATCCCGCTTCCGGTGCCGTAGGTGTCCGCCCATCGGCCGGCGGGCTGCGGAACGGGCAGCTCCCGGTCGAGCGGTGGAGCAGCTGGCGACTCGCGGATCGCGTCGGGTCGTGGCCGGCGCGCACCCTGGATGTCGCGGTTGGATCGGCTCTTCGATCCAGCGGCCGAACGCGGCTGCGGCCGGGATCGAGAACGCTGCGATGCGGACGGTTGTGAACGATCTCCTCGTGCCATGGCTGCTCCTCGCTGAAAGTCGGGCTCGCCAGGCACAACGACGCCGGCGGCCCGCAGCCATGTGCTACAAGCGACGTACCACGACGCGCGGCGCCGAAAAGCCGCGGCCCGTGCTCCGCCGCGCCGGCTTGCCCTCGCAGGGCTCAGCCGCGCTGGGCCGCCCGGTTCACCGTCAGCTGGTTGCGCACGTCGCGCACGCCCGTGGCGCCCTCCGCCAGATCCTCGGCGAGTCGTTTGGCGCCGCGGCTCGGTACGCTGCCCGTGAGCGTCACCTCTCCCTGCGCTACCCGCACCTCGATATCGCTCGCGTCCAGGTCGGGATCGTCGGTCAGCGCCTCGTTCACGTCCTCGGTGATGCGCTCGTCGGAGCGCTGGTAGTTGCGTGGTCCGCGCCCCGTGTGGTTCGGGCGTGTGCCGAGGTCGGTACCGTATCCGGTGCTGTATCCGAAACCGCCATAGCCGGTGTGGTCCGGTTCACCAGTCGTCGCGCTGCTCGACGGCCCGCCCCACGCGCCGCGTCCGCCGCGCTCGCCATAGCCGCCGCTTCGGCCATAGCCGCCCGCGTACCCAGCGCCCCACTCGCGCTCCGCGGCGGCGTTGGCGGACCGCTCGCCCCAGTCATCGTCGCCGGGCGCGCCCCGGAACCCTCCGCGATCGCCGTACGCACGGCGGGATGCGTCGGGGCGGAACCCGCCGCGATCGCCGTATGCGCGCTGGTATACGTCCGGTTCATATTCGCCGCGGTCGCCATACCCGGGGCCGCCATACTCGTCCATCTCGCGTTCACCCGCCACGCGCTCGCGTCCGTAGCCGCGCGTGCGCGAGTAGCCGCCCCCTTCGCGCTCGCGCGCATCCTGCTCGCGCTCGAACCCGCCCGACCGAGGGCTCCAGCGCCCGCGGAAATCATCCTGTGCCATGAGCGTGCTCCATGTGTTGCGCCGTGTCTACCCGAGGGACGCCCGAGCGTCCGCGTTCGAGCGAGAGCCGCACGTCGCATACCACGAAGCGTTTTCAGGCCGCGCGAGAAAGCACGTCGTTCGCGCCGCCGGATTCACCGCGGCGGCGGCGTGCTCAGTGCGAGCTCTCGGCGTGCTCCGGCTCGTCCTCCACCCGGTCGACACCGCGCACCGGTGTCTCGGCCAGCAGCCGGCGACGCCAGGGCGTGAAGAGCACCGCTTTCTCGCTCACGTGCTCCGCGTCCAGACGGTCCTCGTGCGCGGCCAGCAGATCGCTGCGCGAGACGATGCCCACCGGCTTGCGCGGTTCGTCGCGGCGCACCACCGGCAGCCGGCCCACCCCCGCGCGGACCATGTGGTCGGCCGCCTCGCGCAGGGTGTTGTCCTCGTACACCACCACCGGGGGGCGCTTCACCAGATCGCGCACCCGGATGGTGGCGGGATGCTTCGGATCGAGGAGATCGCGGCGCGTCACGATGCCGCAGAGATTGTCGTTGTCGTCGATCACCGGAAAGCCCTGGTGCGATGCGCCCGCCACCCCGGAGGTCAGCCACTCGCGCACGTCGCCGAGCACGTCCTCCGCCTCGATGGTCACCACGTCGCGCGTCGCGGCGTTCTTCACCAGCACCTGGCCCAGAAAGTCGGCGCTGTACTCCGTGCGCACGGGCGCGCCGCGCCGCACCAGTTTCTCGGTCATGATCGAGCTGCGCATCATGAGCAGCGAGACGAGATACGCCGCGCTGCAGCCAGCCAGGAGCGGCAGCAGCCCGAGCGGCTGTCGCGTGACCTCGAAGGCGAACACCACCGAGGCGAGCAGGGCGTGCGACGCCCCGGCGAACATGGCTGCCATTCCCACCAGGCTCGCGACGTTCGCGTCGATGCCGACGGTGGGCAGCAGCGCCACGAGCCCCGCGCCGATGGCGGCGCCGATGCCGCCGCCGATGGTGAACAACGGCGCCAGCGTGCCGCCCGAGGTGCCGCTGCCGAGATAGATGGCCCAGGAGAGAAACTTGAACACCACCAGCGCGATCAGCGCCCACCCGACGATGTCGCCGCGCAGGATCTGCTCGATGTTCACGTAGCCCACGCCCAGCGTCTTGGGAAAGAAATACCCGATGACGCCCACGAACACGGCGCCGATGAGCGGCCACCACATCCAGTGGATCGGCAGCTTCTCATAGAGGTCCTCCACCCAGTACACGAAGCGGGTGACGCCCACCGCGAAGACGCCGACGACGGCGCCGAGCAACGCGTACAGCGCCAGCGCACGCAGGTTGGGCTGCGTGAGCGACGGCACGGAGAAGATGGGCGCGATGCCGAAGAACATCGCGCGCACCGAGGTGGCGACCACCGACGCCAGTGCCACGGGAATCACCGACCGCGGCCGGTACTCGAACAGCAGCAGCTCCACGGCCAGCAGCACGGACGACACCGGGCTCCCGAAGGTGGCGGCCATACCGGCCGCGGCGCCGGCGGCCAGCAGCGTCTTGCGCTCGTCCGCCGTCATGCGCACCACCTGGCCCACGATGGAGCCCAGTGCGCCGCCCGTGGCGATGATCGGCCCCTCGGCGCCGAATGGTCCGCCGGTGCCGATCGCGACCGCGGCCGAGAGCGGCTTGAGGAACATGATCTTGGGCGAGATGCGGCTGCGGGCGTACAGCACCCGCTCCATCACCTCCGGAATGCCGTGGCCGCGAATGGCGGCGGCGCCGTAGCGCGCCATCAGGCCCACGATCACGGCACCCACCATCGGCACCAGGATCGACACCAGGCCGAGGTGCTCCACGGTGGGCGCGCTGAAGGCCAGTGAGAACCTGCCGTAGTACGCGAGATTCGTGATCAGCCCGATGAGCCGGGTGAGCACGACGGCCAGAAGCGCGGCACCGACCCCGACTCCCACCGCGATGATGGAGATGACGACGACGCGCTGGTCGACCGGCGTGTACTCGGGAGGTGCCTCGACGCTCTCCAGCGCCGGCGCCATCGAGGGGGCAACCGGCAGTCCTTCGGCCGCGCTCAGCGGATTTGGTCGGTCGTCAGACACTCCCGGCGCGAGCCTCGGTCTCGTCCTCGAAGATCATCGGCGGAGCGGCAATGTCGATCCCGGACGCTTGGAGCCAGGCGTCCAGTAGATCGGAGAGCTGCGCGCGCTGCTCGGCAGTCAGGCGCTCCAGCCCTCGAAGGAGCTGGGCCTGCACCGTGGTGGGCGCGCCGCGCAGCATCTGCTTGCCCGCGCTGGTGAGGGCGATGTGAATGCGCCGGCGGTCGACTTCCGAGGAGGTGCGCGACACGAGGCCGCGCTCCACGAGGCGCCGCACCACGACCGAGACGGAGCTCTGGTGCGTGGCTGTGCGCTCGGACAGCTCGTTGAGCGACTCGGCCGGACGTTCGGCAAGTTGCTGAAGCACGAATAATTGGGCGAGACTGATCCCCGCCTGGAGCTCGATCGCACGCGTGTTCACGCGCAGGGCGCGCACCACGCTGCGGATCGCGTTCATCGGGCGGGACATGTCGTTGACGGTCGACGAAGTCACGAAGGATGGAGATATCTATGGGGAACCAAGGTATCTCTTAACGTAGTATAGTTGCACGGAGTACAGCAAGCATGCCAGCCCTCTCCGCGCGTGGCTGCGCCGCGCCGAACTCGCCGCAGCACGTGCGCTTCACGCGCGCCCATCACCCCGAGATCCTCACGCCATGTCGATCCGCTTCCACAACATCCGTGCAGTCCTCCGGTGCGTCGCGCTCGCTGTCGCCGTGGGGGCGTGTACACCGCCTGCATCCTCGCGGCCAGCGGCGGCGGCCCGAGCAGGCGCGGCAGCCGAGCCGCGCGGCAGCCTCGTGATCGTCGGCGGCGGGCCGCGGGTGGATCCGGTGATGCGGCGGTTCGTGGAGCTGGCCGGCGGCGCCAAGCGTGCGCGCGTCGTCGTGTTCCCCATGGCGTCGGAGCTGCCCGAGACCGGTCCGGAATCGGTGGAGGAGTTCCGCAGGATGGGCGTGCGCGCCGTCAGCGTGCCGCTCACGCACGAGCAGGCGCTCGACCCCGCCGCCGCGCATGCGCTCGACAGTGCCACCGGCATCTGGTTCCCCGGCGGCGATCAGGTGCGGCTGATGCACGCGCTGAGCGGCACGCCCGTGGCCGACACCATCCGCGCGCGCTACCGTGCGGGCGCGGTGGTCGGCGGCACCTCGGCCGGCGCCGCCGTGATGTCCACGCCGATGATCACCGGCGACGAGCGCGCCCCCGGCGGCGCGCGGCGCGACACCACCCAGGCCTTCATCACGATCGCGCGCGACGACATCGTGCTGGGCGACGGCCTCGGCCTCATCCCGGGAGCCATCATCGATCAGCATTTCCTCCGGCGCCGGCGCCACAATCGGCTGGTGAGTGTGGTGCTCGAGCACCCGCAGCTGGTGGGCATCGGCATCGACGAATCCACGGCGCTGGTGGTGCAGCCCGGGCGGCCCTGGAGCGTGGTGGGCGCCAGCGCGGTGGTGGTGTACGATGCGCGCCGCTCGACGATCACCCCGCCCGGCGCGCCCGCGCTCGGCGCCGCGGACATTCGCATGCACGTATTGCCGGCGGGGAGCACGTTCGACCCGGCATCCGGCGAGGCGCGGCTTCCGTGAGCGCGTGGTTCAGCGCACCTCGATCTCCCGCGTGGTCACCGTCGCATGGTCGCCGCGAGCGGCCAGGGTGAGGCGCACGCGATAGCGGCCTGGCGAGAGTCGGGAGAGGTCGAGCACCACCGCTCGTGAGGCGATGCCGTCCTGCAGCCCGGGCCGCTCCTGCCAGTGCACGTGCACCGGCGCCCCGCGCGAGGCGAGGTGCAGCGCCTCCACCGTGTGGCGCAGCCAGGTGGTGCCGATGCGTTCCACGCTGAGCGAGGCGTCGAGCGTCTCGCCGCTGGCACGCAGCCCGTACGTCTCCCAGAAGAGGCCCAGGGGCGCGCGCGCGGACACTGTATCGGTGGCGAGCATCAGCGGCCGCGCCGCGGCGAGGCTGGCGGGCGGGCTGCCGCCGGGGACCGGCGCGAAGAGCAGCAGGTCCGAGGTCGTCAGGCGGCTGGTGGCGTACGGCGGCCGCACCGCGAAGCGCGCGCGCACCGCTGCCTTTCGCGTGGTGTCCAGGAGCTCGAGGCTGGCGATGAACGGCCGCCAGGGTGACCGTGCGGCGAGCACAGCCCGGGTGCCGGTATGTTCGAGGATCTCCCCGGCTGGGGCGCCGATGCTGCCGTCATTCAGCGACGCGAGCAGCAGCCCGGCGCGCAGGCCGCTGGACGAGAGCGTGGTGTCGCCCTGCGCATCCAGCGCGGCCAGCACCAGCGCACTGTCGCCGCGCCGGAACACCGCCAGCTGATGCCGCGGCAGTCGATGAAAGTGCTTCAGGTACACCGGGGAGTAGTTCACCCGTGCGGTGGGCCGATCGAACGACCAGTCACTCGCCGCGAGGGACTCCGGCGCGGCCAGCGCGCGGGGGCCGGGGACGAAGTTCACCGTGGCGTGGCCGCTCTCGTGCCCGGTGACCGACACGTCCTGCATCGATCCGATGGGCGGATCCACGCGCTCGAACCAGTTCGAGCCGCCGTAGCGCAGGAGCAGCTCGCGGTCCGCATCCGACATGCTCATGCCCATCGGATTCCGCGCGTCGCGCTGCATGCGGGCGCGTGTGATGCGCGAGAAGATCTCGCTGCGGAAGTCGTCGGCCCCGATGAGATACAGCGGCTCGGAGAGGCGCCAGAACCGGGCGTTCGCGGCAGCGCGCGCCCCGCAGCCGAGCGTTCGATACGGACCCGCGGCGTCGTCATCCATCAGCAGGGTGAGATCCTCCCACGTGCACCGGTCCGGCTGCGAGAGATCCGCGAGCATGGCATCGTACGCGGTGTCGGCCGCGGCATCGCTGCCCGCCTGGTGCAGGGCGTATCCCGCGAGCGCCTCGCACCAGGCGTGGGTATCGGCGTCGGATGCCGCGGCGGCGCACGCACGCGCGGCGCCGATCGCGTCAGGATGCCGTCCCGCCTCACTCTGGTAGAACACCGTCTGTCCGACAATCCAGCGGTCGCCGGGGAGCTGTGCGCGCAGGGAATCCAGCGTGGCGAGCAGCCGCACGCGGGCGCTCCGGGTGCGGGGCGATTCCGGCGGGGGATCCCGCGCCTCGTCGTCCGCATCGTGCCAGTAGCACCACCGTCCGATGCGCACGTCGCAGTACCCCGATGCGCCCGTGCCGAAGGTGCGTGGTAGGTTCTGGAGGCGTACCTGCTCGAACGACGACTGCGCGCGCCGGGCGCGCCGCAGCAGCCGCAGCGAGTCCTCGCGCGAGACCGTGTGCTGCTGCAGCACCGGCGGGGGCGGCTCCTCGGGCAGTTGCTGCGCGCGAACCGCCCGCGGCAGCAACAGCGACGTGAGCAGAAGGAGTGGCGGCAGCTGCATGCGCATCGAACCCGGTCTCCTCGCAACCTCGGCGAGTCTCCAACATGGCCTGGCGGCACGGCCCGTGCCAGCATCGAGGGCCGGCGCGACCACGCCGGTCGCACGCGAAGGGACGCCAACTCGAGAGGGGGCTCACATGCGAATGTCCGGCTGGAACGATCCCGCGGATGAGGAGCGCAACCCGCAGCGGCGGCAGGAGCGCCGCGACACCCGCGACGAGCTGGAAGCGCGCCTGCGCGACCGTCTGGTCTTCGTGTCTGGCGCCGAGTCCGACGAGGAGATCGTGCAGATGATCGATGCCGTAGAGCAGTTCGAGGCACGGGTGGCCGCGCTGGGCGGCGACTCGATGGTGAACACGCCCGACTCCTCGTCGCCTGACGACGTGCGCCTGGTGGTGCCAGCCCGGAGCGACGACGAGACGGCGCGGCACTACATCGACCGCGTCCGCGAGGCGGCTCAGCAGCTGGGCGCCTGATTGCCGGGCGCCCTTGCGGGCTATCGCACGCCGATGTCGTCCACGATCACCGTGCCCGCGGGCAGCCGATCGAACACCAGCCGGATCTTGCGCAGCTGGGCGGGCGCGAAGCCCGGGGATGCGCGCACGAAGGCGTCCACCGGCATCACGTAGGTCTGCAGCACGATCTCGTAGGTGTGGGCGAAGGCGGCCTTCTCGCGGTCGGCGCGCCGCAGCACGTGCGTTTCGAGCGGGCGGCGCGGCACACCGAAGCGCGTGAGCGGCAGCCGCGCGGTGGTGCCATTGGCGTCCACCAGCTCCACGCTGAGGTCCACCGGGGTGGTGTCGCGGCTGGCTTTCTTCGTCCGTCTGGACGCCGGCCGGCGGTAGCTGCTGTCGCGCTTCGTGGAATCGCCCGCCTGACGCGGGCCCGGCGCGTCCGCGGTGGGTGCGAGGGAGAGGTACACCTCAGACTGGCCGTCCAGGTGCAGCGCGGCTGCCGCGGAGTCGGAGAGCGTCACGGTGTACGAGGCGGGGGTGCCCAGCTTCGCCGTGTCGTCACCCGCGATGTGGTTGTTCCAGCCGAGGACGACGGCGTTGTCGTTCATCGGCGTGTCCTTCCAGCGGAGCTCGAGCGCCTCCTCCTTCCAGGTTGCGAGACTGTCGCCGCTGAGGGTGACGCCGGGCATCGAGCCCGTGGTGACGTCCACGTCCTCCTCGAAATTCGCCAGCGCGCGGTAGCCGCTCTCCTGAAACCGCGTGATGTACATCGTCTTCGGCAGCCACGCGCCCGCCACGCGGTGATCGCGGAACAGCGGCAGGTACTCGCGCCGGTCGTGCAGCGTGGCCTCGAGAAAGGCGCCGATCACCACCTTGCCGAACTGCCGCTGCTCGGCCGGGGAGATGAGCCCGCGCAGATCGAGATACCGGCTGCTCCGCGGCCCCGCGTCGGTGCTCCCCCAGACGGTGTTCCACTGCCCGTGGTTGGCGCGGTACACGTACCAGGCGGACTTGAACCAGGGCTGCCCGTCGGTGAATCGTACCCGCTGATACTGCCGCAGCCCGGTGAAGGACGAGACGTCGCCATCGTGCGAGCCGTGAATCACGAGATAGCTCACGTTCTCCACCGGCGTGAACTGTCCCGCGGGCTTGTACTGCGCGTCCACCGGCGCGATGGCCACCACCGCGCGGATGTCGAAGCCGAAGTGGAACTTCACCTTCGCGTCGTCCGGGTAGCGCGTCAGCCGGTTGAACGCGGCCGCATGTCCCACCGCCTCGCCGCCCCGGGAATGCCCCATGATGGCGATGCGGTGCATGTCCACCCGGCCGTGCAAGGGGCTGGAGGCGCTGTCGTTGAAGCCGCGCCAGGCTTCCAGGTGCTTCAGCAGCATCCACGCGCGTCCATCGTTCTCGTTGCGCAGCGCGCCATTCAGGAAGTTCTCATCCAGCGACGCCAGGATGAAGCCGCGCGACGCGAGCAGCTCCCCCAGGTACTCGTAGCCGGGGTCCGAGAACTGCTTCATGTTGTGGTTGCCGTGCACCACCAGCACGAGCGGGAAGGGGCCGGGCCCGTCGGGATACCACACCCGCGCGTTGAGCGGAAAGTGCTTGGCGTCGAAGCCCCAGTACTTCTTCCGGTCGCTCGCCTGATCGGGCGTCATGGACACGAAGGGCGATGCGTCCACGGGCCTGGTGCGCAGCGTCACCGAGTCGCGGTAGATCGCGCGCCGCCGGTCGGTGCCGCTACCGTAGTACAGCGTCCGTACGCGGAACGGACCCGGATCGGCGGGGTTCGGGGCGGCAAGCGTCTGGTGCGCGAGCACCACGCGTGAATCGTCAGGCGTGAGCTTGAGCGACTGGGTGCAGCCGGCGGCAAGGGCGGTGATCGCGGCGATGTGCGCCAGGCGCGCGCCGCTCGCGCGGCGCGGAAACGGCCGCAGCCACTCGAGGCGCGGGACGCGCGGGGTCACCTGAGACGTACGCCGAACCGATGCGCGACCAGGTTGGCTTCGTGAGGGGGGGAGAACTCCTCGAGCGCGTAGTCGATGCTCACACGGTCCAGACGGAGGCCTGCGCCCGCGGTCCAGTGGCGGGTGCTCTCGAAGTTGTCCTGCGCCCGCACGCCGGCCCGGAGGGCGACGCTATAACCATCCAGCCACATGTATCCCACTTCGGCGCCAAGGGCCGGGACCACGTACGCCAGGCTGGCGCCCCGCGCGAGCCGGCGCAGCGCCACCTGGCCGGCGAGGGCTACATCGAGGGGACCCACCGGACCACCGGTGGAGGCCCCGAGCGCAACGCTGAGGGGAAACTGCAGAAAGGACGATTCGCTGCGTCGATCGCCCAGGTTCTGCACGGCGAGACCGACCGAGAGGGGCATCTGATCGGCCAGCCGAAAGTCGCGCGCGACGCCCACGTCGGCGCGCATCACATGGTTGCGGGCGTCGCCGACCTGCCAGGACAGGTAGGTGGCGGCCACACCAATCTGAAAACTATGATACGTCTGCGCGAGGCCGACGGTACCCTGCACGCGCGACATCGCTACCGTGTCGGTCTGGCCACCAATGATGTCGCAGTTTCCGGTGACCGCCTGACCCGTGAGGTAGTTGGCCCCCACGCCAACGCCACCGGATGCGATCGTCGCCACCGCGGAGAGCGTCCCACTGCGCGTATCAGGATCGAAGTACTCCAGTGCGGCGCTGGTCCCGCGTGCAATCGCGAGCCGTGCGGGGTTGGCAAAGAGCACGTCGTCGTCGCGGCCCGTGAGATTGGTGCCTCCCATCGCCAGCGCGCGGGTGCTGGTAGAGGTGGGCCGGAACCGGGGGATGCACCACTGGCCGGCAAGCGAGGTTGCGGAGAGCCCGACGAGAGTCGCCGTGATGGAAGGCACGAGCAACCGATGCATCATGGTGCGCCACGCTGTGATGGTCCCGAGCGCCGATCCGCCGCCTCGCGCGCCGCCCGTCGCGCGGACATTAGCCGGAGGCATGCTCCTTGGACAGCCCCGGTGCCGCCAGCGTTGCGACCCGTTCGCCGGGCCGCTTTGCGTCCGCAGCGCTGCCGGGCTACAATCCTCGCGCCCACCCTTCCGCATCACGAGGATCTCCCGCATGCGACAGACCCCCTCCCCCTGCGGCGCCAGCGCGGGCGCGCTCGCCGCCGCGCTGCTGCTTCCGACTGTCCTGGCGCCGCGCCTGGCCCGTGCGCAGACCACGGTCATGTCGCCGGTCGCCGTCGATTCCATGCTCTTTCGCGGTATGGAATGGCGCTCCATCGGCCCCAATCGCGGCGGACGGTCCATCGCCGTGGCGGGGAGCGCCAGCCGTCCACTCGAGTACTACTTCGGCGCCACCGGCGGCGGCCTGTGGAAGACCACCGATGGCGGCCAGAGCTGGCGTCCGGTTACCGATGGGCAGCTGCAGTCCAGCTCCGTGGGCGCGGTCGCGGTGGCTCCGTCGAACCCCGACGTCGTGTACATCGGCATGGGCGAGACGGAGTTTCGCGGCAACATCATGCAGGGGGACGGCGTCTACCGCTCCGCCGACGCGGGCAAGACGTGGACGCACGTGGGCCTCGCGGAGACCCAGGCGATCGCGAAGATCCGCATCGACCCGCACAACCCGGACGTCGTCTACGTTGCCGCCTTCGGCCACCCGTACGGCCGGAACGTCGAGCGCGGGATATTCAAGTCCACGGATGGCGGGAAGAGCTGGCGCAAGGTGCTGTACCGTGACGACCGCACGGCGGCCATCGACATCGCCATGGATCCGAGCAATCCCAACGTGCTGTACGGCGCGCTGTGGGAGGCCTTCCGCACCCCGTGGTCGATGTCGAGCGGCGGCCCGGGCAGCGGCCTGTTCAAGTCCACCGACGCCGGCGAGACCTGGACGGAGCTCACGCGCAACCCGGGGCTGCCGCGCGGCGTGATCGGGAAGATCGGCATCTCCGTGTCCCCGGTGAATCCCAGGCGCGTGTACGCCATCGTGGAAGCCGCCGACGGCGGCGTGTTCCGCTCGGACGACGCCGGAGCGACGTGGAAGCTCACGAACGGCGACCGCAAGCTCCGGCAGCGCGCCTTCTACTACACGCACATCACCGCCGATCCCACCCTCGCGGACCGGGTATACGTGCTGAACGTGAGCTTCTTCCGCTCGGATGACGCCGGCGCGCACTTCGACTCCACCGTCAACGTGCCGCACGGCGACAATCACGATCTGTGGATTGCGCCGAACGACAACCAGCGAATGATCGAGGCCAACGACGGCGGCGGCACCGTGTCCGTGAACGCCGGGAAGAGCTGGACCGCGCAGAACTTTCCCACCGCCCAGCTCTACCACGTGGCCACCACCACCGACTTTCCGTATCACGTGTGCGGCGCGCAGCAGGACAACAGCACGCTGTGCCTGCCCTCGCGCGACTGGGAGAATCTCCGCGGCGCGCGCTCGGACGCCCTGGGCGACTGGATGTACGACGTGGGCGGCGGGGAATCGGGCTACATCGCCCCCGATCCGCGAAACCCCAACATCTTCTACGCCGGCAGCCAGGGCGCGCTGCTCACGCGCTACGATCGCTCCAACGGCCAGGTGCGCGACGTGCAGGTGTACCCGCGCTTCTTCTCCGGCGAGCCGGCCAGCGCGCTGCCCGAGCGCTGGCAGTGGACGTACCCCATCGTGTTCTCGCCCAGGGACCCGCGCATCCTGTACACCTCGTCGCAGCATCTCTTCCGCACTGTGAACGAGGGGCAGAGCTGGGAGCGCATCAGCCCCGATCTCACCCGCGCCGACACGGCCACCCTCGGCGTCTCCGGCGGACCGATCACCCACGACATGAACGGTCCGGAGATCTACGCGACCATCTTCACCATCGCGCCCTCGCCGCTGGACGTGAACGTCATCTGGACGGGCTCCGATGACGGCCTGGCGTACGTTACGCGCGACGGCGGCCGCAGCTGGACGAACGTCACACCCCCGACGCTGCCGAAGTTCGCGCGCATCAGCCTCATCGAGGCGTCGCCGCACGCGATGGGCACCGCGTACCTGGCTGCCAAGAACTACCAGAACGACGACCGGGCGCCGTACCTCTACCGCACGCACGACTTCGGGCGCACCTGGACGAAGATCGTGAGCGGCATCCGCGCGGACGACTTCGCGCAGGCGGTGCGCGAGGATCCGCGCCGCGCCCGGCTGCTCTATGCCGGCACGGAGCATGGCATCTATGTCTCCTGGGACGACGGCGACCACTGGCAGTCGCTCTCGCGCAACCTCCCGGACGTGCAGGTGTCGGATCTCGTCGTCGAGGACAACGATCTGGTGATCGCCACGCACGGACGCTCGATGTACACGATGGACGACATCGCGCCCATCCGCGCGTACACGCCGGCAGTGGCGGCCGCGCCGCTCACGCTGTACGCGCCGGCCACGGCCACGCGCGGGGTGGAGCAGGCCACCATCCAGTACACCCTGACCCGCGCCGCCGATTCCGTGACCATCGACATCCTGGACGGCGCCGGCAAGGTAGTGCGCACCTACACGGGTGGCGGCGCGCGAGACGACAGCGCTGCGGCCAACGACAGCGCTGCCGCACCGGATTCAGCGGGGCGTTCGCCGGCCCAGGAGCGCGCCGTGGCCGCCGAGCGCGGTATCGCGCCGGGAGACACCATCCTGAACCCTACCGGCTGCGAGTCGCGCGCGGGCCGCCGACGCCGCGGTGGTGCTACGCACCCCAGCGGCCGCGAGGGGCTCAATCGGTTCACCTGGGACCTGCGCTATCCCGGCGCGTCCACCTTCCCCTGTCTCATCCTGTGGGGCGGGTCGGCGGAGCAGGGGCCCGAAGCCGTGCCGGGCGCCTATCGCGTGCGCGTGACCGCGAACGGGCAGACGGCGACGCGGCCGCTCACCGTCCGCATGGATCCGCGCCTCAAAGGCGTGTCCGTGGCCGACGTGCGCCGGCAGTTCGACCTCGCGATGCGCATTCGCGACCGGGTGAGCGCGGCCGACGACGCGGTAATTCGTATTCGCAGGCTGCGCAGCGCGATCGCGGCGCGTGCCGCCCAGTCGTCGTCGCCCGACGTGCAGGCCGCCGGCGCACGGCTGGCCGCGCGCCTGAGCGCGGTGGAACAGGAGCTATATCAGGTTCGTAATCGCAGCGGCCAGGACCCGCTGAACTTCCCCATCCGGCTGAACAACCGGCTGGCGGCGCTGCAGCGCAGCGTCGAGACCGGAGACGCCCGCCCCACGGACGCGGCGTACGTCGTGTTCCGCCAGCTCTCGGCCGACCTCGACGCCACTCTCGAGCGGCTCGAGGGGCTGATGGCGACCGACGTCAAGGCGTTCAATCAGCTGCTGGCCACGCGCAGCCTGCGGGTGATCAGCGAGCGGTAACGCCCGGGCCCTTGCGGGCGTCCTGTAATGAGGGGCACCGGCCGGTCATGGGGCAGCCTGACCGGCCGGTGCCGTTCCGGCCCTCCGCCGCCGCGCGATCTCCACAACCCACCGCAGCCTACCGTCCGGCGCCGCGCCGCGCCGACCGCCATGCCCGACGACCACCTGATCGGCCACGTCATCGCCGCGCGGTATCACATTCTCGAGCTGCTCGGCGTGGGCGGGATGGGTCGCGTGTATCTCGCCGAGCACGTGTCCCTGGGGCGCCGGTGCGCGGTCAAGATGATCAGTCCCGCATTCGCCACCTCCGCGGACGCCATCACCCGCTTCAATCGCGAGGCGGCGAACGCCAGCCGCATCAACCATCCGAACGTCGCCCAGGTGTACGACTTCGGCGCCGCGGAGAACGGCACGTTGTATCTCGCCATGGAGCTCGTGGAAGGCGAGGCACTCGCCGCCATCCTCCAGCGGCTCGGCGCGCTGCCGCTGGCGCGCGTCGCCACGATCAACGCGCAGATCGCCGACGCCCTCGCGGCAGCGCACCACCTGAGCATCGTGCATCGCGATCTCAAGCCCGAGAACATCATGATGGGCCGCCGGCACGATGGCGCCGAGTTGGTGAAGGTGGTGGACTTCGGCATCGCGAAGACCGTGGAGCAGGAGGGCGGTTCGCAGACGGTGACGACGGCGGGCATCTCCGTGGGCACGCCGGCCTACATGAGCCCCGAGCAGCTGGCGGGCCTCAAGGTGGACCACCGCAGCGACATCTACGCGCTCGGCCTCGTCTGCTTCCACATGCTGACGGGGAAGCTGCCGCACCCCGCGGTGACGTCGAAGGAGTCGCTGGTGCATCGCCTGACGGCGCGTCCCGAGCAGCTCGCGGAGGCGAGGCCGGACGTCCACTGGCCCGCGGGTCTGCAGGGGGCGCTCGATCGCGCGCTCGCGCCCGAGGCGGACGACCGCTACCACCGGGCCGTGGACTTCGCCAGCGACGTGGCGCGCGCCGCCGAGCGGGCCAGCGCACGCAGCGCGACGCCGGTGAGCGCCGTGACAGTGGCGCCGCGTGCCACCACGACCCAGCGCGCCGTCCG
>DATEPM010000028.1:0-3145 GCA_035273185.1 Gemmatimonadaceae bacterium | reverse complement strand
GCACATCCGCAGCCATCTCGACGCCGGGCTAGCGCTCGATGACGTGGCTGACGTCGCGTGTCTCTCGCCGAGCCGCTTCCGGCACCTGTTCGTCGCGGAGACGGGGATGGCATTCCGCCCCTACATCCTCTGGCGTCGCTTCCTGTACGTCTGGGAGCTGCTGGCGTCGGGGATGTCGTTGTCCGCAGCGGCCCACGTCGCGGGATTCGCCGACGCGGCACATCTGACGCGCACCTCGCGCCGCATGTTCGGCTTTCCGCCGTCGGCGCTGCACTTCAGCGGCCCTCTGCGTCGCCAGGCGGCGAGCGCCGGCCCGGTGTCCGGGGTGTCCGCACACTATCCGGCTCCCGATCGCATGGCGAGTCCTTCCGGTTTGCGCGGGGGCACGAGAGGTTAGCCGCTGCGTTCAAGCGCACAGCCCTTCGGTTCAAGAGTAGCCGGCCGCCGCGCCGTATTGTGCGTGCAGTGAATGGCCTCCATTCACGACAACCAATAACGCGATACTCCGGAGACTCCCATGAACCGCACGATGCTCGTCACGACCACCGTCGCCCTCGCGGCGACCTCCTTCCTCGCCGCCGCGGCGCAGACGCCGGCGAGTGCGGCCGCCTCCGGGCAGACGCTCGCTCCAAGCCCGATGACCAGCGGCGGCTACGGCGCGCCGGTGCAGCGGCTGTCGGCGATCGCCGGGAAGAGCGTTCTCTTCACGGGCCTGGAAGGGGGCTGGATCATGAACCACCGCTTCGTGCTCGGCGCCGCGGGCTATGGCCTGGCGACGCAGAACGTCCGCAACCCCGGGGCGGCGCTGCGCGATTCGAGGGGACGCGCGCCGGTCGTCGAGATGGGATATGGCGGCGTCACCTTCGGCTACGTGCCGCAATCGACGAAGCTCGTGCACCTGTCCTTTCAGACCCTGATCGGCGGTGGCGGACTGACCTATGACATGCAGGACATCGCCGGCGTACGGCCCGAGGACGCGCCGGCTGATGGCTTCTTCGTGCTCGAGCCGTCCGTCGAGGGGGAGCTGAACGTCACGCGATTCTTCCGCATCGGCGTCGGTGCGGGCTACCGGTTCGTTTCCGGCGCGTCGCTGGAGGGGCTCGGCGATCGTGACCTGCGCGGCGCCTCCGCATCGCTGACGTTCAGGCTGGGCCGCTTCTGAGGTGAGGCTGTGCGATCCAGGACGTCGAATACGACTGTCGATCGAGCCCGCCGGGATGAGGACCTGGCGGGCTTTTGATCGTTGGCGGTGAGAGAACACCGAGGGGTATCCTGGGGCCGCTATCAGACCGCCTGGCGAGAGTCCCCCTGGCGCGTGACCTCTCCGGGAGCGTGGTGAGAGACCCCTCCAGGAGGGGGGTATGCCAACACCGGCATCCCCCCTGCCGGGGAGGTATAGCGTAGACGGGGACGGCGTAACCGTTGCCCGAGACCGCTCGTAAGTCCCTTATATGACACCGGTCCCCGTTCGCGCTGCCGAAGCAGTCGAGACAGCACTGATTGTGCAGGTGGAACGCACCTTCCGGGATTGCCACACCCTCGCTGATCTCCTCGCCTGGGCGGCGCTCCAGTTACCACGGATTCAGGTTGCGGAAATTGTTACTCAGGACGAGTACACGCACGACGTCGTCCTGCCGTACGCCTCGGGCTATCTGAGCTTCGATACTACGTGACTGGGGTCCATCACGGCGGTCGCCGTGTGGCGTCACCAACCGGCTGCCGATGAGCTGCTCGAGGACCGGCTCGAGCGAGGCTGGAAGCCGACTCCATCGAAGCTTCGCAGTGGCGATCGCGTTCTCGGTCGCGCGGCGTGCCGAGTGGTGGGCGAGCACGGTATCGGCTGAGGTATAGCGGCCGTTCGAGATAGCCGATGCCAGTCGGGCGGCAGCAGCGGCGGCGAGCACGGCCGTCGAGCAGCTGCACGTGTGTGACGAGCGAGCGCCAGGTGAGTGGATCGCCCTCCCCGAATACCGGCTCATCGAGCTCACGAATCTCTGCCAGCAGCAGCACGCGACTGGATTCCGCCGCTGATGCGTGGGAGGGTATCGGGGGAGGTTACGCCAAATCGGACAAAGTCCGACATCGCCGTCGTCCGGGCGGTCGGGGGAAGCTCAATCGGATAAAGTCCGACTTAGTGTATCCTGCCTCGGAGCACCCCCATCGCGCTCGGCGCCCGGATTGACGTCCGAAAGTCAGCGCCAGCTGACGTGCGCCGGGAGTTTGCTACCCTCCAGGAACGCGACGAGGCGCCCGTCGGGCGTGCGCGCGCCGTACCGCGACTTGATATACGGCCGCGCACCATCTGCCGGAACAAACGCCCTTGCCAGATACGCAATACTCCTCCGCGTCGAGCTCTCGGGCGGAGCCATCCTCCTTGCGCCCAGGACCTACGGCACCCCCGGCACTCCCGTCTGCGGCTGATCCTCGGTCTGCTTGGGCCGCAGCTTGAGCGCCTGTCCCCAGTTCCGCGAGAAGCTGATGAAGATGCCGCGCGCCCCGAAGTGCTGCACGCGCGACTGGATCACCCGGTCGTTGAAGGTGGTGCCGCCAAAGGTCATCAGGTTGAACGGATCCGTCACGCGCAGCGTGATGCTCCCCTTGTCGCCCCAGAGCTTCTGGCGCAGGGCGAAATTCATGAACGTGAAGGGCCGCTGTCGGGTCCCCTCGGACCGGTACGCCGACCGATAGTTCATGAACAGCTGTGCATCGAGCGTCTTCGAGAAGGACCAGGTGCCGCTCGCGCGCGCCGACCACACCGTCGCGTTCGTCGACAGGTTCCCGGCGAGGTTCGCCGCGTCGCTGCGGTAGCGGTACGTGTTCCCCCCGGTGAACAGCGTCAGCTTGCCGCGGTGGACGGTGACGTTGAGGTCCGCGCCCGTCTGCAGGGTGCTCGCCACGTTCTCGAACGTGCCCAGGGTCACGCCCGTGGTGTCCGTGGTCTGGATGAAGCGCACCGCGTGCGCGGTGTGACGCACGTACGGGTTGAGCT
The DNA here is from genome assembly GCA_035273185.1 of Gemmatimonadaceae bacterium. Lineage (GTDB taxonomy): Bacteria > Gemmatimonadota > Gemmatimonadetes > Gemmatimonadales > Gemmatimonadaceae > AG2. The sequence goes on along the minus strand of DATEPM010000028.1, from coordinate 156 downwards.
GGACGGTTCCCCACTTATATGAGTCCTGGAATCCCAGCTCCACCGCGTCGGTGTACTCCGGGTGCAGGTTCGGGTTGCCGCGGAAGAGCGTGCGTGCATCCTGGTGATAGACGACGGGGCTCAGCTGCTGCGGATAAGGCCTGCTCACGCGCCGCG
>DATEPM010000027.1:0-3006 GCA_035273185.1 Gemmatimonadaceae bacterium | reverse complement strand
GGCGGCGCGTTGTGGTTCGATGAGCAAGCTGTATCTTGCGCCAGTATTGCCGCGGTCGCGCTCGCACTGCCGCCGTCGGCCGAACCCGGCACCCGCACTCGTGTCCACTCCCGCACTCGCGCGATCCAGCCCGCCGGCCCGGCGGCAGCTGTCGTTGGAGCAGCGGCTTCCGCTGCTGATCTCCACGCTGCTGTCGCTCGTGGTGATCGCGTCGCTGCTGCTCACCTATCGAGAGGTGGAGGAATCGGCGAAGCTGGCGGGCGTCGAGCGGCTGCACCGGATGTCGCGGCAGCTGGCGGAGCTCGCGGCGACGGGGACGCAGGCGCGCGTGGCGGCACTGCAGAAGGCGGCGGCGGCGGCCCCGGTGCAGACGGCCCTGCGTTCGCCTGCGTTGCCGCCCGATTCGGCCGCCCTCGCGGCGCTCGCCGTCGTGCAGGTCCCGAGCGATTCCGGGCTGCCCGTGGTGCTGCTCACGCGAAGCGGCGACCCCGTGGGAAGGGTCGGTCTCGAGGTCGGCACCGAGCACGTCGCGCTGCAGGCGCGCCACACCACCATCGCTCGCGCCGACTCCGGCGGGTACGGCCGTCTCTACACCTCCGGGGGGCGGGTGTATTTCTGGGTGCTCGCCCCGGTGCGCGTCGCCGACGGCCGGCTGCTCGGCTACGTGGCCCAGCTGCGGCGCGTCGGCGGCAATCCGCGCATCGAGCAGCAGCTGCGCGGCCTGACGGGCCAGAGCGACATGCACGTCTATCTGCGCAACGACAGCGGGCGCGTCTGGACCACGCTCGCGGGCGCGCCGGTGCCGCCTCCCGTGTCCGTCGACAGCGAGGGCGATCTCGTGCGATACCGCCGGCCGGGCGCGATCACGATCGCAGCGGCCAGCCCGGTGAGCGGCACGCCCTTCCAGATGGTGGCCGAAACCACCGAGGCGTCCATCGTCGCGCGACCGAAGGACATCATGCGGCGGCTCGGGCTCGTCTCGCTCGTGCTGATCCTGCTCGGCGCCGCGGCATCATGGGTGCTCAGCCGGCGCCTGACCCGGCCGCTGGTGCAGCTCACGACGGCGGCCGAGGGCATCGCGCAGGGGGATTACGATCGATCAGTAGATGTGAACAGCAGCGACGAGATCGGGCGGCTGGCGACCACCTTCAACGGCATGGCGGCGCAGGTGCGCGACACGCACCGGGAGCTGGAGCGCCAGAACGCGGAGGCGCGCCGGATCGCAACGGAGCTGGCGTACGCCAACGAGCGGCTGGAGGACGCGGCGACGGAAGCACTGGCCGCGAACCGCGCGAAGTCGGCTTTCCTGGCGACGATGAGCCACGAGATCCGGACGCCGATCAACGCGATGATGGGGTACGCCGAACTGCTCCAGATGGGCATCTCTGGCCGCGTTACCGACGATCAGCGCCGACAGCTCGAGCGCATTCGCGCGAGCGGGCATCATCTGCTCGGGCTGGTGAACGAGGTGCTGGACTTCGCGCGCATCGAGTCGTCGCAGCTGGCCGTCACGAACAGCGAGTCGCCGGCGGCGGAGGTCGTGGACGCGTCGATGGCGCTGGTGCGGCCGCAGGCGGAGGCCAAGCAGCTCACGCTCACGCTGGGGACGAACGATCCCGCGGTGCGCTACCTGGGGGATGCCCAGCGCGTGCGGCAGATCATGGTGAACCTGCTGACCAATGCGGTGAAGTTCACGCCGGCGGGCGGCCGCGTGGAGGTGTCGTACGGTACCGGCCGCCGCCCCGGCATGCCGGCGGATGCCGAGGACACGTGGACGTTCTTCCGGGTCACGGACACGGGCATCGGCATCCGTCCCGAGGAGTTGCAGCGCATCTTCGAGCCGTTCATCCAGGCGGACGCGGGCTACACGCGCAAGCAGGGGGGGACGGGCCTCGGCCTCTCCATCAGCCGCAGCCTGGCGCAGCTGATGGGGGGCGACGTGAGCGTGGAGAGCCGGCCGGAGCACGGCTCCACCTTCATGCTCTGGCTGCCCGCGCCCGCGGTCCGCGCGGTGGCGGCGGCGCCCGCGGTCGCGTCCATCCCGCGCTGAGTCTCGCGGTGCGCGTCCTGGTGCAGCGAGTGTCCCAGGCGGAGGTGCGCGTGCGGGAGCCCGGCGGCACCACGCGCGTGACGGGGCGCATCGCGCGCGGGCTGCTGCTGCTCGTGGGATTCACGCATACTGATGGCGAGCCGCAGCTCGCGTGGATGGCGGACAAGATCCTGGGCCTGCGGCTGTTCGCCGACGCCGAGGGCCGGATGAACCTCGCGCTGGCGGACGTGGGCGGGGCGCTCCTGGTGGTCTCGCAGTTCACACTCTACGGCGATGCCGCGAAGGGACGGCGTCCGAGCTTCATCGATGCCGCGCGGCCGGAGCAGGCGATCCCGGCATACGAAGGCTTCATCGCGCTCCTTCGCGCGCGAGGCGTGTCCACCCAGACGGGGGAGTTCGGGGCGATGATGGACGTCGAGCTGGTGAACGACGGCCCGGTGACGCTGTGGCTGGAGCGGTAGAGCAGGCGCCGGCACCGCGGCGGATCCTCTTCGCGACCGTGGACGGCAGCTGGGCCGGGGCGCAGGCGCAGATGCTGGAGCTGGCCTCCGGGCTGGATCGCGCCGAGTTCGAGCCCGTGCTGCTCACCACCGAGCACGGGAGGGGCGAGCTGGCCGCGCGCAGCCGCGCGCTCGGCATCCGCACGCACACGCTGCCATACCGCTGCCTGCGCCGGGTGTTTCCATTCGTGGGGTACTATGCGGTGGCGCCGCTGCTGCTCGGCCGTCTGCTCCGCGCGGAGCGCATCGCGCTGGTGCACACCCACGATCCGCACGCCGCCCTGCCCATCCTGCGGGCGCCGGGGGCGCGCGCGCTGCCTCTCGTCTCGCACATTCACGATCTCGACCAGCGCTGGCTCACGCGGCGCACGCTCGCGCTGCTGGCGCGCCCGAACGCCGTCGTGGTGGCGATCAGCGACGCCTGCGCGCGCTACGCCAGGCAGCAGGGGGCGCCGT
>DATEPM010000026.1:0-5830 GCA_035273185.1 Gemmatimonadaceae bacterium | reverse complement strand
CAGTCGCGCCGCGATCTCCGTCTCCACGATGCGGCTGCCGGGCGCGAGCAGTCCCTGCACGATGAGATCGCGCAGGCGGCTGTACACCTGCTCCGGCCGTGAACCGTGCGCCGCGGAGACCGGACCGGCCGCGGGCCCCTCGTGGGCGAGCGTCCCGGCGCCGCGGGCGGCGCGCACGGGGCGACGCCCCGGTGCGCCATCCGGAGGTCGGGAGGGGGAGCGTCGTTTCGGTGCCATGCCCAAAGCAATATAGGCGAGCTGCGGCGGCGGAGTGGACCGCCCGTGCGGAAGGCCGGGTGTATATTCCAGCCCGCTGCGCCACGCCCTGGTGCCGCACGACCCCGCCCATCCCATGAGCTTTGCCCTGGACGAGTTCTTTGCCGCGGTGGAAGACGAGTTCAGCGTCGCGATCGGTGACGAGGATCGCGATTACCTGCCCACTCCCGGTGCGGTGGTGGAGTTCGTGGCGGAGCAGACGATCCCGCAGGACGGCATGGACGAGGACGAACATCGCGAGCACATCTCGGCCGTGATCGGCGAGCTGATGGCCCGCACACTCGGCGTCACGCGCTACCGTGACGACTCGCGCTTCGAGGACCTGCACCTGCGCTGAGCGGGCTACAGCTCCTCGCGGAGCCGGCGATAGCTCTCGTACCGCGCGCGGCTCACCGCACCGCGCGCCACCGCCTCCAGCACGGCGCATTCCGGTTCCACGGTGTGCGTGCAGTCGGCGAAGCGGCAGCGGCCCAGCTCCGGCCGGAGCTCCGGGAAGCAGGCATCGAGGTGTTGGGGGGGAAGCGCCCACATGCCCACCTCGCGCAGGCCCGGCGTATCCACCACGTAACCGCCCTCGGGCAGCGGCACCATGCGCGCACCGACGGTGGTGTGCCGCCCCTTGTTCACCGAGGCGCTGATCTCGCCCACGCGCAGCCCCAGTCCGGGAAAGAGCGCATTCAGGAGTGACGACTTGCCCACCCCCGACGGACCGGTGAACACCGACACGCGGCTGCCGAGGATTGCCCGCACGGCATCCAGGCCGTCCCCACGCTTGGCGCTGACATAGTGCACGGGATAGCCCGCCCGCTCGTAATCGACGAAGCGCTCGTGCGCCGCCTCCTCTCCCGAGAGATCGACCTTGTTGATGATGACGCGCGCGGCCAGCTGGTTCGCTTCAGCAATGACCAGGAAGCGATCCAGCATGCGCGGGTGCGGGGCCGGCCGGGCGGCCGCGAAGACGATCACCACCTGATCCACGTTGGCGGCCACGATGCGCTCGCCGAATCCGCCGCCCGGGGCCCGTCGCGCGAGCTGTGAACGGCGTGCCAGGACCTCGGTGATCGCCCACGTGTCGCCGCGCGCATCCGGCTCCACGAGCACCTCGTCACCGACGGAGAGCTTGAGCACCGGGCGTGGCGTGTACGCCTGGGCGCGAGCGGAGGCACCCGTCGTGCTCTCGCCGAGCTTCAGCCGCCCGCGCAACACGGTGTGCAGCGTGCGACCATCCTCCACCTGCACCTGCCAGACACCACCGGTGCCGCTCAGCACCACGCCGCGCAACGCCGCGCTGCTGCCCGGGGCGCCGGTATCGGGGGGCTCTCCCCTCCACGCCCCGCGGCCCACGTCCCCCGCTCCGTTCATTCCTCGTCCCGCATCGCATCCCACCAGCGGCGAGATGCCGCGGACCCGGCACGGGCCGCGATGAGCGCGTCGAGGGCGCGCTTCACCGCGTTCAGCGACATGCCGCCGACAGCCTGGTAGGCCGCGTCGGCGGTGGCGGCCGTCGCGAGATACTCCGTCTCCAGATGGCCTTCCGGGCTCTGCGCGCCGATGCGCGCCCAGCGGACGAAGAGGAGATAGGCCGCGTGAGGCGCCGCGGGGTCGCCGGTGTCGTCGACGACGATCTCCACGCTGTAGGAGAAGCCGTCGCTGCCCTCGAACGCCGCCGCGCGATCGTGCACGGCCATGTACCCACCGATGGTGTTGGCGTCTCCCTTCGAGTGATCGGCGGGACGGAACTGCGGCATGTGGGGCGGGGTCGGTCAGGGGCGGCCGTTGTTCCGGCCCACCATCTCGCGCAGCACGTTGCCGGTGATGAACGCGACATTCGCCGGCCGCTCCGCCAGACGGCGCATGAGATACGGATACCACTGCGTGCCGAAGGGCACGTACACGCGCATGTTGTAGCCGTCGCGCCGGAGCCGCTCCTGCAGGTCGCGCCGCACGCCGTAGAGCATCTGAAACTCGAATCGCTCTGGCCCGATGTCATGCTCGCGCGCGAAGCGCCGGGCCTCGGCGATGAGGGCGGGATCGTGCGTCGCCAGCCCGGGGTAGTTTCCGTCCTGCATCAGCGCGTGCATGCACTTGCGGTAGTTCGCGTCCACGTCGCGCTTGTCCGGGAACGCCACCGTGGCCGGCTCGCGGTACGCGCCCTTGCACAACCGCACGCGGCACTTCAGCCGGTTCGCGTACTCCACGTCCGTGAAGGTGCGGTAGAGATAGCTCTGGAGCACGATGCCGACGTGCTCGCGGAAATGCGGATACAGCCGATGCTCGAACAGGTGCAGGGTGCGCTCGGTGTACGCGCTGCCCTCCATATCGATGCGCACGAAGCTCGCGCACTCGCGCGCGCGGCCCAGGATCTCGTGCATCACCGACACGCACAGCTCCTCGGAGATGTCCAGCCCCATCGCGGTGAGCTTCACCGAGACGTTCGCGTCGAGCCGCTGCGCGTGGATGCGATCGAGCATCTGCAGGTACGCGGCGCCGGCGGCGCGCGCCTCGCGCTCGTTCGTCACGCTCTCCCCCAGCAGATCGAGCGAGACGGAAATGCCCTTCCCGTTCAGCACGCGTACGGTGGCCAGCGCGTCATCGAGCGTCTCTCCCGCCACGAATCGACTCGCGAAGCGCTTGGCGAGGCGGTTGTTCCGCACGAAGCGGAAGACACGCGGCTGGTTGGACAGATACAGGAGCGTGGAGCGCAGCATCGACCCTCGGACGAAACGACGGCGGAAATATAAGCGCGCGGTCGTCCTGAACGACTAGCGCCCCGGCGGCGACACCGGACGAAGATGGAGCGCCGTGGGCTGCGCCACGCGCAGCACCGGATACTCGCGGCCGTTCTCGATGTCCGCGTCCAGCACGTTCCACGTCACCAGGCCGTCGTCGCTCTCGGGCTCCAGCAGATACACCGCGAGGATCCCGAGCGGCTGGCCCGTGCGCACCACGTAGGTGCCGGCGGGGAACGCCCGCGACGCGCTGGCGCTCCAGTGTCCGAACGGCCGTGCCTCGTGATGACCCTGGAACGGGTGGTCCGCGTGCGTCAGGGAATCCACCATGAAGCGCTGCACCAGCACGGAGGTATCCGCCGCGAGCTGGTTCACCTCGATGCCGTGCAGCGCGAGGCGCGGCAGCACCGAATCGGCCGCGTCGCTGGCGATGAGGTAGGCGAACGGCATCGGCACCTGCAGCGTCGGCGCGAAGTGATCGTACACGGGCATGCGCACCGCGTCCACGTGTCCGGTGAGGCGCTCGCCGCGCGGCATCCCGGCCTGGTAGCGCACCGTGTCGCCCGTACGCTCCACCTGCGCCACCAGCACCGGCTCGACGCCGCGCGAGGCGATCGTGCTCCGGATGGCGACAGGACCGGAGCTGCTGGGCAGGTTGCCCCATCCCGTGGTGCGCGCGTTGGCCTCGCGCGACCGGTCGAGAATGTCGCCCGGATCCTCGGCGATGTACGACAGCAGCTCGGCCACGAAATCGTAGGTCGCCGCCACGCGCCGCGCGAAGGGATCGTGGGAGTACGCCTCGCTCAACACGGCGATGCGGCCGCGCAGCCCGTAGTAATTCGTGCCGAAGCGCGGCCGCGCGTCATAGGTGAACCAGCCCCGGGCTGCCGAGTCCTGGGAGACGAAGTTGCCGTAGTCGAACACCTCGAATCCCTCGCGCAGGCGCATGCGCAGGCGCAGGTCCTTCAGCAGGGTGTCGTGCGTGAACGGCGCCGTGAGGCGGGCGGCCGGGTTGAGGGATGCCGCATACGTGAGCGCGTAACCGTGATAGCTGCCGTCGGTGGTGTGCAGATCCACGAACACGTCGGGATCCCACGTGCGGAACATGGCGAGCGACGCGCGCGTCTCCGGCGCCTCCGCCTTCACGTAGTCGCGATTCAGATCCAGTCCCTGGCCGTTGGCGCGCGTGCCCACCAGCGCCGGCCCATTCTGCTCGGAGCGGTTCTGCTCCTGCGGCCCAACGCGCTCGTTTCCATCGGCGTTGTAGATCGGCACCGCCACGAGCACCAGCGTGTCCAGCACGTTCGCGCGTGGATCGAAGACCAGGTCGCGCAGCAGGGCCAGCAGCGCTTCCTTGCCCTCCACCTCGCCCGCGTGAATGTTCGCCTGCACGTACACGATGGGCCGGCCCAGCCGCTTGGCGTCCTCGGGGGTCTCCACCAGCGGGCGCGAGGCGACGACGAACGGGATGTCGCGCCCCTCCGTGGTCTTGCCGATGGAGCCTACGTGCACCTTGCCGCCGAGCAGCTTGAGCGAATCGATGAACTGCATCACGTCGGCGTAGCGCGAGGTTTCCGTGAAGTTCGTCACCTCGGCCCGTGTCTTGGGGCGTGCGCGCGCGAGATCGCCGGGATAGCGACTGCGCAAGGGAGCGCTCGCCACGGCCGTGGAAGCTCGGGGTGCGCACCCCGCGGCGAGGGTGAGCAGGAGGGTGGAGAGCAGGCGGTGTAGCGGCATGGGATCGCGTTCCAGTGGGTCTCGGGAGGGCCGGCCATCGCGTGATGGCTCCCGCGAAGCTACCGAGGCCGGAGGGCGGAACGAAAGGCCCCGAACCGCTAGAGCTGCGACTGAGTGCCGTTGCCCGGAGGCTGGACGCGCAGCAGCGCGCCGCGCGCGCGCGTCTGGGCCGAGGTGGTGGGATCCGCGCCGCGCTCGATGTCCAGGCGGACGTTGCGTTCGTAGGTGGCGAGGTCGGGATCGCGCAGCCCCGATCCGGTGAGCCGCACTACGAGCTCGGCAGCCGCGGGGGCGGGGACCGCGCGCGCGATCAGGTCCGCCGCCAGCGCCAGCGGCATGGTGACACGCCGGCGGCCGCAGGATCTGGCCGCGGCGCGCACGCGCGCGAGGTCGCCCGGCGTCATCCCCGCGTGCAGGGCGTTCGCGCCCGCCGCGATCTCGTCGCTGCGCGTCGATGCGCCGAGCGCCTCGCGCGCGAGCTGGAGATCGGCCTCCAGCTGCCGCACGGCGACGACGATGCGCGCGCCGTCCACTCCCTTTCCCTGCCCCTCGAGCGCGCGGTCCACCAGCGGCTCGAGGGGCAGACGCGCTGCGCGCGCGGAGTCGAGCACCACCGCCACGCTGGCGCGCGTGGTCGCATCCAGCCGCTCCAGGCGCGGGTCGGACGAATGTGCCCGCTGCGCCCCCGACGGCTCCGGCACGGCGGCCCCGGCGAGCACCACGAGCGTGACGAGCGCGCGCGCGAGCGGTCTCACCGGCTGGTCTCGCTCACCACCAGCACGGAGCTGGGCAGCCCGTAGTCGTCGTCCGCGATGCGCGGCGCGGCCGGATCGGCCATCCACACACTGTCATCCACGACGAAAGAGTACCGATGGTGCCCCACCGGAATCGGCGCGGTCACCGACCAGACGCCGCCGCCGCGATGCTCCGCCTGGAACGCGGCGTGGGCGCGATCCCAGTCGTTGAAGTCGCCCACGACGGCCACCTTCCGGGCGGTGGGCGCCACGAGCACGAACTGCACGTCGCGCTGCCGGGCGCCGGAATCGAACGCCGGCGCCGCCGCGTCGGAGCTCCCGGCGGCCGGGACC
>DATEPM010000025.1:0-5001 GCA_035273185.1 Gemmatimonadaceae bacterium | reverse complement strand
CCGGCCGCGCCGCCTCCGCGGCCGCCGGACGGCCGCGCGCAGCACACCGCTCCATTCCGCGCCGCGGTCCGGGACGGGGGCGAGGACTCCGCCTCATGAGTACCTCCTCCTTCCCCGCAGTCGCCTTCCTGGGGCTCGGGGCCATCGGCCGCCCCATGGCGCGGTGCATCGCCGCCGCGGGATTCCCGCTGGCCCTCTGGAACCGGACCGCCGAACGCGCGCGCGAGCTCGCGGGGAGCACGGGCGCTCGCGCCGCGGACAGCGCGGCGGATGCCGCTCGTGAGGCGGATGTGGTCGTCACCTGTCTGCCCACCTCGGGCGACGTCGCGGCGCTCCTCGAGGGGCCGCCGGCCCTGGCCGACGTCCTGCGGCGCGGCGCGACGCTCGTCGACTGCACCTCCGGCGATCCGTCCACCTCGCGCCGCATCGCGGCACGCCTCGCGACGCGCGGCGTGGCCTTTCTCGACGCGCCGGTGAGCGGCGGCGTATCCGGGGCGGAGCAGGGGGCACTCACCGTGATGGTCGGCGGCGCGGCGGACGCGCTCGAGCGCGTGCGTCCCGTCCTCCAGACCTTCGGCCGGAAGATCGTGCACTGCGGCGAGATCGGCGCGGGCGACGCGCTCAAGGCGGTGAACAACGCCCTGCTCGCCGTGCATCTCTGGTCCGCCGCGGAGGGGCTGGCGACGCTGGTGAAGGCGGGCGTGGCGCCGGCGGTCGCGCTGGAGGTCATCAACGCGTCCAGCGGGCGCTCGAACGCGTCGATGAACCTCTTTCCCGAGCGCGTGCTGACCCGGGCGTTCCCGCGCACCTTCCGCCTCGCGCTGCTGGACAAGGATGTCGGCATCGCCGCCGGCGTGGCGCGCGAGCAGCGAGTGCCCGCGCCGCTGCTGCAGCTCACCGCCGAGTTATTCAGGATTGCTCATGATGCGCTCGGCGAGGAGGCGGACCACGTGGAGGCGGTGAAGGTGGTGGAGCGCTGGGCCGACACGGAGATCGCATGACACACGGCATCCGTGTCCCGCGCCACGGCGGCGCCGTGGCGGGCGTGGAGGCGATCCGCGCGCACTTTCCGGCGCTGGAGCGCCGCGAGCACGGCCTCCCCGTCGCCTACTTCGACGGCCCCGGCGGCACCCAGGTGCCTCGCCAGGTGGTGAACGCGATGGCAGACTACCTGTATCACCACAACGCGAACACCCACTGGGAGTACCCGACGAGCGCGGAGACCGATGCGTTGATCCTCCGCGCCCGCGCCACCCTCGCCGACTTTCTCAACGCCGCGCCGGACGAGATCGCGTTCGGGGCGAACATGACCTCCCTGACGTTCCATCTGGCGCGCGGCCTCGGGCGCGCGTGGGGGCCTGGCGACGAGATCGTCGTGACGGAGCTGGACCATCACGCCGACATCGCGCCCTGGCAGGCACTGGCGACCGAGCGGGGAGTCGGGATGCGCATGGTGCGAATGAACCCCGCCGACGGACGGCTGGACTGGCGGGACCTCGAGCGGCAGATCGGGCCGCGGACGCGTCTCCTGGCCATCGGCGCGGCGTCCAACGCGCTGGGGACCATCAGCGACATCCGCTCTGCCACCGCGCTCGCCCATGCAGCCGGCGCGCTCGCATTCGTGGACGCCGTGCACTACGCTCCCCACGCGCTGGTGGACGTGCAGGAGATCGACTGCGACTTCCTCGCCTGCTCCGCCTACAAGTTCTACGGGCCGCACATCGGCGTGCTGTTCGGGCGCCGCGCGCTCATCGAGGCCACCGACCTGCCGCGCCTGGCGCCGGCGCCGCAGGAGGCGCCGGAGCGCCTGGAAACGGGCACCCAGAACCATGAAGGCATGCTGGGGGCTGCCGCCGCCGTGGATTTCCTCGCCGGCCTTGGAGGCCTCGAAGGCGCGGCGACGACCAGCAGCGCCGCGCGCCGCGCGGCGCTCGAGCACACCTTCCAGGAGCTGCATCGCCGCGGCGAGGTGCTGGTGGCCCGACTCTGGAGCGGCCTCGCCGCGATCGGCGGGGTGACGCTGTACGGGCCCGCGCCCGGCTCCCCGCGCACGCCCACCGTCGCGTTCAGGGTGCGCGGACACTCCAGCGACGAGGTGGCACACGCACTCGCCGCGCGCGGCGTGTTCGTCTCCCACGGCGACTTCTACGCCGCCACGATCATCGAGCGGCTCGGCCTTCCCCCCGACGGGCTGGTGCGGGCCGGCTGCTCCTGCTACACCACCGGCCAGGAAGTGGACCGCCTCGTCGAGGGCGTGCGGTTATTAGCGAGCTAGTATCGCCGGTGCCGGCGGCGGCAGCCCGTGCCGGGCGCCTCCGGCGCCGTGCATCCCTGCTCGCCCGTCAGGACACCACGCGCTCCGTCGTGTTGTCGGGCAGCCGCCGCCCCGCCGCGCGGGCGCGCTCCTCGACGTGCTGCACCAGCGCCACCAGGCGGTGGCGCTCCAGCGGCAGCGCCAGGTCGGCCATCACCGTGCGCTGCATCGCCGGTACCAGCGTGGTGCTGTCCACTCCGGAATGGTGGTACAGCACGATGGCGCCGCCGGGGGCCAACGGCATCGCCAGGGCCGAGGACGGCGATCGGGCCGCCAGCTCGCGATCCACCAGCGCGATCAGCGGCGCGCGCTCCGCCGCCAGCTCGCGCGCCTCGCGCAGATCAGCCGTGACCCGTGCGCGATAGCCGCGCGCGCCCAACGACTGTGAGAGCCCCTCGAGCAGTGCCGCGTCGGCGCCCACCAGTACGATCATCGCTTCGCTGTCCGTCATGGGGCGAAGAGTCTATCGCACTCCACTCGTCATCGCCAGTCGTGAAAGTGCACGGCGGCATCGTCGCAGCGACCTCGACTACCCGCAGGCGTATTCCGCCGTGATGATATGGGCGCGCGTCGATCTCGCGCGGCCGCTCACGTCAGGACGAGCCGGCTGAACGTCGAGAGCACCACCGGCTCCAGCACCCACGCCAGCAGCAGGTAGGCGACGATGGGCGTGATGTCGATCATCCCGAGTGGGGGGATCACGCGCTGCAGCGGGCGAATGATCCAGTCCGTGAGCACGAACGACCAGCGAATCCAGCGCGAGAAGGGGGAGATCGGCAGCCAGGACGCGAGCACGCGCACGATGAGCGCCAGCTCCAGGAGCTTGAACACCCACGACAGCAGCAGGAGCGGGAACATCGCGGGCCGCGCGCTCGCCGCCGCGAGCTGCTGCAGCAGCCCCCCGACGAAGTCCAGCAGAAAGAGCAGGACCAGTCCGCCGAGCACGATCGCGACCAGCGTCCACCACGGCGCCGCGGCCGGACGGCCGCCCGCGCGGATCACCGTGCGCTCCACTGGGAGCATCAGCGGATCGACGGTCCGGCGAAAGAAGCGCGCGACTCCGCTGAACGGACTGATGCGCCGCGTGCGAACGGCCCAGTCCACCAGCGCGATCACGCCGGCCGCGACTGCCGCGACGAAGAGCGCCACCCGGAGCACACCGATGGCGTATGCGTACGAGCCGAGAACGACTGCCATGAGCGAAAGCTGCCTGTCAGCCGGAATGGTGGCAAGGCAGCATCGCGCGTCAGGCGCCGCTCACTTCTTGTGCGATACCAGTGCTCCCCGCTCCAGGGCGGGAACGAACGGCTCGTACTTGGAGCCCGGGTGCCAGAGCACCCAGCCGTCGTAACCCGCGTCGTACACGGCCTGCTTCTGCGCGGTCAGCTGCTCGGCGCCGTACTCGGGCTTGCCGATCGAGAACGCCTGCAGCCAGGCCCGCACGTGCTCCGGCGCAGCCACACCCAGCTTCTCGTCCCGCCGGCGGGCGTCCGTGAGCGCGTGATGCACGACGGCGTACGGATCCGCGTTCGGGCGCGCGAGGCCATAGCTGCCGTGCGGATAGTGTGACGGATACACCATCGGCAGCATCACGTCGGTCACCGGCGCGAGCTTCTCCCACCACTGGCCCACTTCCAGCGGTCCGCCCACCGACGTCACCAGACCGAAGACGTCCGCCGTGGTGCGTACGCCGAGTGAGTGCATTCGCTCGCGTGCCGCGGTCAGGAATTCCGCCAGCAGCTCGGGCTTGGTCGTGCCCTTCGACGCGGGAAAGACCTGCGGCGGCAGACTCTTGTAGGGCTCGGGAAAGCGGATGTAGTCGAACTGGATCTCGTCGAAGCCGAGCTTCGTCAGTTCCGCGGCCACGCCGAGATTATAGTCCCACAGCGCGCGGTTGTACGGGTCCACCCAGGTGAACCCCTTCTTGTCCTGCCAGTTGCTGCCGTCGGGGCGTCGAATCGTCCACTGCGGATTCACCTGCGCGGCGACGGGATCCTTGAACACCACGATGCGGGCGATGGCGAAGATGCCGTGCGCGTGCAGGGTGTCGAGCAGCGCCGGCACGTCGCGCACCATCCCGTGCCCGCTCCCCGCGTTGCGGCGAAACTCGGGATGCGCCGACCGGTAGTTCAGCCCGAACTCGTCCTTCATGTCGATCACCAGCCCGTTGATCTCCGTCGAATCAGCCACGCCGACCAGCCAGCGCATCCGCCGCGCACTCTGCGCCGCGAACCGGTTCACGTAGAGAGCACGAATCACGGGCGTCCGTCTCGGATCGCGCATCGCGAGAATCTCGGGTGGGACGGCGGCCGCTCGCGGCTTGCTGGAATCCGTCACCGCCTGCTCCGGTGCGGCGGATGCCGGCCTGCGAGCAGGCCGTGCCGTCGGACGCGCAGCGGCTATGGGAAGGCGCGGCGCGGTATCCGTGGCCACCGCGCCCGAGGCCGTCGCGACCACACTTCCCGGGGGCGCGGGGCTGGCCGCCGGCTGGTCGGCATGCTCGGACACCGAGGTGCATGCCTGCACGAAGGTGGCGAGTGCCACCAGGAAGAGATAAGGACGACGCATGGGAATCCGAGCGGCGGCGCCGCATGGGGCAGCGACAGGTGTGGCGCCGGCGGGTTCGTGGGCACCGGCGCTGCAGTGGAAAATCACTCAATACACGACGAGACACGAGGGGTGCCCGT
>DATEPM010000024.1:0-39002 GCA_035273185.1 Gemmatimonadaceae bacterium | reverse complement strand
CGCCCTCTCGCGTCGCGAGCGCGGCTTCCCGGTTCGCGAGCGCGCCTCCTCCGTTCGCGAGCGCGGCTTCCCGAGTCGCGAGCGCGCCCTCCCGCATCGCGAGCGCGCCCTCCCGAGTCGCGAGCGCGCTCCCCGCATCGCGGTGACTCCTTCTCGCTTCGCGGCCGCGCCTTCCCGCCTCGCGAGCGCGGCTTCCCGCGTCGCGAGCGCGGCTTCTCGCATCGCGAGCGCGGCTTCCCGCATTGCGAGCGCGGCTTCCCGCATCGTGGCCGCGTTTCCCGCATTGCGGCCGCGTTTCCCGCGTGGCGGCGCGCTCGGGCAGGCGAGGCCGCGCCGAGCCGCGAAACAGGGCGAGGGCGGCCGCCAGAAACTGCGACTCACACCCCCCTATATCTATAACCCTTTTAGAAAGCGATTTTGCAATAGGCAATTTCTGCCGGGTGGCTCAGCGACGGTGCACCGCGAGAGCCCTCGGAATGGTGATACAGCTTTCCGATCTCCCGGGATCCGCCATCCGTTTGCATGCGGCCTCCGTTCACCCGTCGGCGGCAGCGCCCGTCTCGCGCAGACGACGCCAGCTCGAGCGTTCGACGTACTCTCCTTCGCCGAGCCACCTGGCGGCCGGCAGCGTGCGCCTGCAGCTGCCGATCCCGGCCTTCGCGACCCGCACGTTCACCATCGCCCCGGCGGGTGCGCAGCGCGCGAGCCGGGCAGCACCGTCGTACCACCGACCTCGCCGCGCGCAGCCACGCCGCACGCCCGCGGGATGGCGCCGCTGGCTGCCCTGGCCGTAGCTCAGAAGCAGTCGCGATAGGTTCCGCGAGTGGGGTTCGGCACGTCGCCCTTGTACGGCACGCCGCGCTCGTCGCGACGCGAGACGATTGCGTCGCCGCCGTCCCGCTGAATGCTGGGCGCGGCATCCGGCGCCCCCGTGTGGCGCCGCATGGCGCGCCGGAAGAGGTCGAGGAGCGTGGGTGTGGATGATTCCTTCTGCGACATGAGGGACCTCGCGCGAATGGGCCGATGGCTGCCACGTGCACTCCTTACACCACGGGGCGCGCGCGCGCCGGGTTTCGCTGCACCCGGGACCGGCCTCGCCAGCGCGCTGCTCCAGTTTGGCTGGTTCCGGTCGCCAGTCCACCTACTATGATGATAGTTGACAGCCGCCGCCGCCGCGCATATCATCCGGCACGGACAGCAACGCTCGGAGCGGCAAAATGGACGGATTTGTGCTCGGCGATCGCGAGCTGGACGTCATGAGCGTCCTCTGGGAGCTGGGCTCTGGCACCGTGACCGAGGTGCGCGAGCGGCTTCCGGCCGACCTCGCCTACACCACAGTGCTCACCATCCTCCGGAATCTCGAGGAGAAGGGGTTCCTCTCGCACGAGGAGGAGGGCCGGGCGCACCGCTACTATCCGCGACTCGCGCGGCAGACCGCCCGCCGCACGGCGGTGGCCCGGCTGGTGGACAAGCTCTTTCACGGTTCCACCGAACAGCTTCTCGCGCAGTTGGTGGAGGACCGCGCGCTCACCGCGGCGGACCTTCAGCATTTGCGTAAGCAGCTGGAGGCGCGCTCGCCCGAGCGCCCGCCCCGGCGGGGCAGGCGATGATCGCCGGGGTGATGCTGGGCGCCGGGATCGTCGGTGTGCTGCTGCTGCTCGCCGCGGATGCCGTCGCGCGGGTGCTCGGTGCCACGCGGCGGCCCACGCGATGGCCCTGGGCAGTGGCGATGCTGCTGACGATGGTCTGGCCCATTGCCGCGCTTCTGCAGCTCACGCAGCTGCTTGCGCGTCTCGCGCCGGCGCCCGGCGCCCTCGCGTTGCCGGGCATGCACCGGCTGGGTGCCGTCATGGTGTCCGCCACCCGCGGCCGGGCGGCGCTGCCGATCGACCGGATGCTCCTCGTGGGCTGGGTGGCGCTCAGCGTCGTGCTGCTCGCGCGGCTCGGCTGGTCGCGGGTGCGCCTCGGCCGCCTGCGGACGCAGTGGCGCGCGGCGCGCGTGGACGGCGTGGCGGTGCAGCTCTCGCGCGACACCGGTCCCGCGGTGCTGGGCGTGCGCCGCATGGACGTGGTGCTCCCCGACTGGATGCTGGCGCTGGATGCCCCGTTGCGCGCGATGGTGCTATGCCACGAGGCGGAGCACGTCACCGCGCGCGACCCGTGGCTGCTCGCCGGTGCCGCGCTCGCCGTGAGCGTGATGCCCTGGAACCCGGCGCTCTGGTGGCAGGCGCGCCGTCTCCGCGTCGCCGTCGAGATCGATTGCGATGCGCGCGTGCTGCGCGCGCACCCGCGTCCCGAGCGTTACGGCCTGCTGCTGCTGACCATCGCGCAGCGCCGGGCTGCCGGACCGGTGCTGCTGGCGCCCGCGCTCTCTGAATCCATGTCTCAACTCGAACGGAGGATCGTCGCCATGCGCACCACTGCCTCCCGTCTTTCTCGCGCCCGTCTCGTCAGTTTGCTCATCCTGGCCGCGGGCGCCGTCGTGCTGGCGTGCTCGGTGGATGCGCCGGAGCGGCCCACGGCGGCCACACACGCCGCGAGCACATCCAGGGCTCCCACCTACACGAACGCGAAGCAGCCCTACTTCGAATTCCAGATCGAGAAGCCGGCCACGCCATTGCCGAACCAGGGGGGTCCGCGGTATCCGGATGCGCTTCGCGTGTCCCGGGCCGAGGGCGAGGTGCTCGCGCAATTCGTGGTGGATACGTCCGGGGCAGTCGACATGGGCACCTTCAAGGTGCTCGAGTCCAGCGACCCGCTCTTCACCACTACCGTGCGGACGAGCCTCGCCGGCATGCGCTTCTCGCCGGCCCAGGTCGGGGGCCGGAACGTGAGGCAGGTGGTCCAGATGCCCTTCGAGTTCTCGCTGAGTCGCTGACGCGCTGTACGCCGGCGGGTCCGCGGTGCATCATTCCGATGGACGTTCCGCGCCACCCAACTCCACCATCTCACATCCATGATGCGCCGACCTCTCTCGCTGGCCGCGGCCATGCTGCTGGTGACCGCGGGGGCTCGCCATGCCACCGCGCAGACGTTCCCCACCGATGACCCCATCATCAAGCGCATCTGGGCGGTCGGGATGGACAGCTCCCACACCCAGCAGCTCGCGCAGGTACTGTTCGACTCGCTCGGTCCCCGGCTGCAGGGCACCGCCGAGACCCGTGCCGCGCAGGACTGGCTGGTGAAGACGTATACGTCCTGGGGCATCGAGGCGAAGAACGAACAGTATGGCACCTGGCGGGGCTGGCGCCGCGGCTGGTCGCACATCGATCTCGTGTCGCCACGGGTGCGCTCGCTCGAGGCCACGATGGTGGGCTACAGCCCCGGCACCGGGGGCAGGGATGTCACCGCGTCGACCATCATCCTGCCGCGCTTCCAGGACAGCACGGCGTTCGTCAAGTGGCTGCCGAACGCGCGCGGCAAGCTGGTGCTCGTCTCGGCGCCGATGCCCACCTGTCGCCCCACGGAGGACTGGGCCCAGAATGCGACGCCCGAGTCGCGCGAGCGCATGGACAGCCTGCGCGCGGCCGTGCAGCGCGAGTGGGGCAGCCGCAACGTGCGCGGCACCGGCTACAGCCTGGCACTCGGCGGCGGCGAGCTGGGCATGCGGCTGGACGAGGCGGGAGTGGCCGGCCTGCTCACCTCCCGCCCGAAGAACGCCTGGGGGACGCGCGAGATCTTCGAGACCTACAACACGAAGTCGCCGACGCTCTCGCTCAGCTGCGAGGACTACGGATTGGTGTTCCGCCTCACCGAGAATGACCAGCATCCGCAGATTCGCATGAACCTGGACGCGCAGCTGCTCGGAGAGCAGCCGGTGTTCAACACCGTGGCGATGATCCGCGGCTCCGAGAAGCCGAACGAATACGTGATGCTCTCTGCCCACTTCGATTCGTGGGACGGCTCGTCCGGCGCCACTGACAACGGGACCGGCACGCTCACGATGCTCGAGGCCATGCGGATCCTGAAGATCGTGTATCCGCACCCGAAGCGCACCATCCTCGTGGGCCACTGGACGGGCGAGGAGGAGGGCGAGGTGGGCTCCAAGGCCTTCACCGAGGATCATCCCGACGTGCTGAAGGGGCTGCAGGCGCTGTTCAATCAGGACAACGGCACCGGCCGCATCGTCCGGATGGCGGCTGCCGGCCTGCCGAATGCGGATGCGCACATCCGGCAGTGGCTCGACAAGGTGCCGGTGGAATTCAAGAATCAGATCAACTACGGGGGCGTGGGGTTCCCCGCCGGCGGCGGCAGCGACGATTTCTCCTTCTCGTGCGCGGGGCTGCCCGCGTTCGGGTTGGGTGCGCTGCCGTGGGATTACAGCAACTACACCTGGCACACCGGCCGTGATACCTACGACAAGGTCGTGTTCGACGACCTCAAGTCGAACGCGACGCTCACGGCGATGCTGGCGTATCTCGCCAGCGAGGACCCCACGATGATCACGCGCGAGCGCGCGGATCTGGCGAAGTCGGCGGCGGAAGCGCAGGCGCGCATCGAGGCGCAGCAGCAATCATCCACCACACCGGCGGCACGGAGCAGCTTCCGATTCCGGTTCCCCACCAGGTGGCCGGAGTGCGAGAAGGCGCCCCGTACGACGAAACCGCGACTCAAGTAGCCGGCCGGGGGTTCGGCCCGAATCACGCGGCTCAAGCTCGTCCACTAGCGGGTGGACGAGCGCGACTGGTTCCCACCAGGCCAGCTCCCCGATGTCCGCATCGCCACGCGCTTCGCGCAGTCACAGGCCGAAGCTCACCTTCGCGTAGAGGAACCGGCCGTTGATCCCGAAGGGCGCGATGCCGCTATACGGCAGGATGCCGGTGTTTGTGTTGTTCGCGATGTTCGGGTCGGGGTAGGCGTTGCCGATGTTGTCCGCGCCCAGGGTGACCGTGCCGCGCGCCACCGGACCGAAGCTGAGCGACAGATCGGTGACCCACTTGGCACCCCACGTCTGATCGCCCGAGCCGTTCGGGTTCGTCCCGAACGAGGTGACCTCGCCGAAACGGTGGGTGCGGGCATCGATCCCGAAGCGGCCGGCGCCTAGGTTCGCCGAGAAGAGCAGATTGTTGCGGGGATTGCCCTTCTCCAAGCGCGTCCGATCCACGCGGCTGAAGAGCGCCACCCCCTGGCCCGGGATCACGGAGGAGCTGTCCACGCGGGTGACCTTGGTCCAGTTGCCATTGTAGGCGGCGGTGACTCTGAGGAGCCCGTCGCGCGCGAAGGGCCAGCCGTAGTTCGCGATGACGTCCAGGCCGTTGGTGCGCGTGTCCACCGCGTTGGTGAAGTAGCGCGCGCCCTGCACGTTCGTGATGCCGTGCGCAGCGAGCGTATCGCTCACCGCCTTCCCGGTGAAGTTGTTGGAGAGCACGATCCGGTCATCGAGATCGATCCGATAGTAGTCGATCGTGAGCCCCAGCGCGCGCCAGGGCTCCATCGCGATCCCGGCGCTGTAGTTCATCGACTTCTCCGGCTTGAGTGGCGTGGCGTGGAGCACCTGTGCCACCTCGCTGGTCACGGGAAAGGTGCGGATCTCCAGCGGCACCGCGGGCGTGCCCACGAAGTTGATCGCGGTGTTGGCGAAATACTCCTGCCCCAAGGACGGCGCCCGGAAACCGGAGCTGATCGCGCCGCGGAGCGCATAGCCCTTCACCGGCTCGTAGCGCGCCGCGATCTTGCCGGTCGTGGTCGAACCGAAATCGCTGTAATGCTCGTACCGTCCCGCGACATCCACGAAGAGCTGTGTCGTGATGTCGTTGGAGAGGTCGAGATAGCCGGCGATGTTGCTCCGCGCATGATTGCCGGCGTCCTGCGGGGCGAAGCCCGGGTACGCCTGCGACCCCACGGGGCCGGGCGTCGTCGTGGGATTCCCGGAAGGATCGTACACTGGTTGGCCGCCGTTCGCGTACGAAGCCGTATCACCCGGCGTGATCCTGTACTGATCCCGCCGGAATTCCAGTCCCCACGCCGCGTGCAACGGCGCGCTCATCCCGACGCCGATGTTGCGGAACGCGTCCAGGGTGGTAGTCCACTGGCCGAAGGCAAGCGTGCCCGCATGGAAGTCGGTGGGCGACTGGGTGCCCATCGAGACGTTGACGCTGTGCACCACGTTCATGTCGAACGAGTTCCGCCCGTAGCCGCTGCTGAGATCGTACTCCCAGCCCGCGGCCGTTCCCTTGACGCCGGCGAAGCCGGAGCCGTCCAGGATGACCGGCTGCTCCTCGGGCAGGAAGCCGTTGGGATAGATCTGCCGCACGTTGTTGTTGTCCTGCGGGCGGCGCCAGAAGGCGAACGCGTCGCCGAAGCGCCGGCTGAGTCCACCGAAGGCGTACAGCTGCATGCCGTTCGACAGCGTGGTGCCGGTGTTCAGCCAGCCCATGGTGTCGTGGTTGTACGAGTCGCCGATGCGGAAGGTGATCCGGCCCGGCGTGGGAAGATTGGGATCGGTGTTGCGCGGGTCGTTCGTGAAGTACTGCTGCCGCAGGTCCGGGGCGGCGCGGTTGGTCCATCCACGATCGCGAATCTCGCCGCCCATGAACAGGAATCCGTTCTGGCCGAAGCGAAAGCCGTGATTCAGGTCAGTGTAGAAGAGCTTCCCGTCGTGCTTGTAGGTGGGCGACGTGTAATTGCCGACGGCGGGCTCCTGGGTGGAGTACTCGCCCACCTGGGCGGTCACGTCGCCCGGCGCCGTGGACTTAAGGACGATGTTGATGACCCCCGCGATGGCATCGGACCCGTACTGCGCCGCCGCGCCGTCCCGCAGGATCTCGATGTGATCGATCATGCTGGCGGGGATCGCGTTGAGATCGACGGCCTCCGACCCCCGCCCCACGAAGCCGTTGATGTTGACGACGGAGCTCAGGTGCCGGCGCTTGCCATTCACGAGCACCAATGCCTGGTCCGGCGAGAGGCCGCGCAGGGTCGCGGGGCGCACGTTGTCGGTGGCGTCGCCCAGTGTGGTGCGCGGAAAATTGAAGGAGGGCGCCACCGCCTGGATCATCTGCGAGGTCTCCGTGCGGCCCGTGGAGCGCATCTCGATCGACGGCAGCACGTCGATGGGTACCGGCGCGTCGATGACCGAGCGTGCCTCCCCGCGCGTTCCGAGCACCGTCACCGCCTCGAGGCTCGTGGCGGCCTTCGCCAGCGTGAAGTTCTGCTGCACGGTGGCGCCGGCGGTGATGCTCACGGAATCGGTGGCCACGGCGTAGCCCAGCAGGCGCGCGCGGACGAGATAGCGTCCGGCCGGCGCGAGAAAGCGATACGACCCGTCGCTGCGCGCGATGGCCCCCCGCTGCGTGCCGGCGAGGGAGATACTCGCGCCCTCGAGTGGCGTGCCGGCGGGATCACTCACGCGGCCGGTGATGGTCCCGGTGTCCTGCGCATGCAGCGCGACGGGAAGCAGGAGCGCGGCTGCGACACGGAGCAGGGTCGTACCACGACGCGTAAACAACATGGTATGGGGCATGAGAGATGTTCTGGGTATCTCGGGAGATGACGCGAGGAGCGAGGAGTGGGAGTGTGTCGCAAAGCTACGCGGCCGTGCCAGCGCGCCGATGCGAGCTCGCGCGCACCCTCGACTAGAACCCCGGCACCGGCGCCGCGGTCAACCGCGCGCACTGGCGTGGCACGAATCTGGACGCGAGCGGGCCGCACCTTCACGATTCAGGGAGATCTCATGCTCGTCACACGTCTCGTCCCGCTCATCACAGTGCGTCGGTTCCTCGCGCCCCTCGCGGCGGCGTTCGTCGCCGCGTCCATGCTGCTGGCGCGCACCGCGACGGCGCAGGGCGCCACCGGCTCGGGCTATGGCCCGAACATCGGTGCGTCCGCCGGCGTCGTGTTCCCTATGGGCAGTCTCGGGGATGTCGTCAACTCAGGTTACAGCGTGGCCATCGCGGTGGGCCTGCAGCAGACCAACAATCCGCTCGGCTTCCGCGCCGAGGGCATCTTCGACGAGTTTGGACTCCAGGGCGGCAGCTCGAGCGACAAGCTGCGCATCTTCGCCGCGACGATGAACCTGCTGTACGACCTGAACAGCGCCGCGACGACAGCGGGTGCCCAGAGCACCGGCGGCTTCTACATCATCGGCGGGGTCGGCCTGTATGGCACCAAGGAGGTTCACGCGGACTTCAGCAGCTCCACGGAGACCGACTTCGGTTTGAATGGCGGTGCCGGCTACCGGCTGCCGCTCTCCGGTCTCTCGTTCTACGTCGAGGGCCGTTACCACGCGATCTTCAGCAGTCCGGACCGACAGCAGCTGATCCCGATCACGGTCGGCGTGGCATTTTAGTCCAGGCAGAAGCCTCACGGAGATTCAGCGATACCTCCTCCGGGTCGGACTGGCATCGTGCTCGCGGGGTGCGCCGCATGCCCAAGGGGTGAACGCATGAAGCGGATGCCAGTCGACGCCAGGGCGCCGCCGGCCTAACGTCCGGAAAACGTTAGGCGCCGCGGGCGCGCGAATGGCACGTCAGGGGTGGTCCCTCCGCGTCCATCGCGTTATAGTGCGAAGGGGCCCTGCATCACGTCGGGGCCGCAGCGCATGGAGGTGCGATGGCAGAAGGTCACGCCGCCGCCCGTTCCACCGTGTACGCGCCGGCCGCACGAGCGGCCGGCGCCGCCGTGGACACCGGACGGCTCATCCTCGTTTCGAATCGGCTGCCCGTCACCGTGAAGAGCGGCATCGGTGAGCCCCGCGTGGAGCGCAGCGTCGGTGGGTTGGCGTCCGGGCTTCGGGCGCCGCACGAGCGGCCCGGCTCGGTGTGGGTCGGCTGGCCCGGTCCGCTCGAACGCCTGGAGCCCGCGGTGCGCGAGCGCGTGCTGCGCCGTCTCTCGCGCCTGCGCGTCGCCCCTATCGCGCTCACCTCGCGCGAGGTCCGCGCCTTCTATCAGCACATTGCCAACGGCGTGCTCTGGCCCATCTGCCACGACCGGCTGGATCATCTGCCGCTCCGCGTCACGGGGTGGCGCACCTACGAACGCATCAATGCGCGCTTCGCCGATGCCGCGGCCGCGGAGTACCGGCCAGGCGATGCGATCTGGGTGCACGATTACCATCTGCTGCGCGTGCCGGCATTGTTGCGAGAGCGCGTGCCCGAGGCCCGCGTCGGCTTCTTCCTGCACGTGCCCTTTCCGAATCCCGAGATCTTTTTCGCCCTGCCCACCCGCCGCTGGCTCGTCGAGGGCATGCTCGGCGCCGACGTCATCGGCTTTCACACGCGCCGGTATCGCGGCCATTTCACGGCGGCACTGCGGCGCCTGCTGGACGTCGAGATGGACGCCGACGGCACTGTGTCGTACCAGGGCCGTCGCATCGTGCTCGGCGTGTTTCCCATGGGTGTCGATGCCGCCGAGCTCGCGGAGCGCGCCGCCGCGCGCGAGGTCACGAGCGAGGTGCTCGAGCTGCGCTCGCCCACGCAGCGGCTCCTGGTGGGCGTCGACCGGCTGGACTACAGCAAGGGCATCCCGCGCCGGCTGCTCGCGCTCGAACGCCTGCTCCAGGAGCATCCGGAATGGCGCGAACGGGTACGGCTGGTGCAGGTGGCCGTGCCGTCGCGCAGCAAGGTGGGTGCCTATCGGCAGCTGCGCCGCGAGGTGGATGCCCTCGTCGGCCGGATCAATGGCCGCTTCGCCACCCCGGCCTGGACCCCCATTCATTATCTCTACCGCAGTGTGCCGGAGACGATGCTGCTCGCGCTCTATCGCACGGCCGACGTGATGCTCGTGACCCCCGTGCGCGACGGCATGAATCTCGTCGCCAAGGAGTTCGTGGCCGCTCGTACCGACGAAAGCGGTGTGCTGCTGCTCAGCGAGTTCGCCGGCGCGGCCGAGGAGCTCACCGATGCGCTGCTCGTGAACCCGTACGACGTGGACGGCGTCGCGGAGGCCATCCACCGCGCGCTGGTGATGGATCCCGTGGAGCGGCGTCGCCGGATGAGTCGCCTGCGCTTGCAGGTCGCCGCGCACGACGTGCATCACTGGTCCGGCGCGTTCCTCGACGCGCTGGCGGGCGATAGCTGAACCATCCGGGGTCCTGATCACCTGCTGGCCCCGCGGCGGCCGCGCGCGTGCTCGGGGCTGGCCGCCGCGCCTGGCCGTCGTCCGCCTGCCGCGTCAACGCTGCCCCGGGGCGTACTGCAGCCTGAGCTGGTTCCGATACGCCTGGCTGGCATAGATCGCGACCTCCACCCGGCGGTTCTGCTGCCGTCCGGCATCGGTGGCGTTGGACGCTACGGGTTCGGACTCGCCGCGGCCGGCCGTCCGCAGCCGCCCGACAGCGACGCCCTGCGAGGCGAGGTAGTTGGCGGTGGACTGCGCTCGGCGCTCGGACAGCGCCTGATTGTACGTGTCGGTCCCCACCGAGTCCGTGTGCCCCACGATGAGCAGATCGGTATTCGGGTACTTGTCCAGGCTGGACGCCAGGTTCCGGAGATTCTGCGCCGCCTCGGCACGTACGCGGTCCGAGTCGAAGTCGAAGAGCAGTCCAGACTGGAAGGTGACCTCGATGCCCTCGCCCACCCGTTCGACCGTGGCGCCCGGGATGTTCTGCTTCAGCTCCTTGGCCTGCTGGTCCATCTGATGGCCAATGATCGCGCCGACGGTCCCGCCGACGGCGGCGCCGATGATCGCGCCCTTGGCCGTGGAGCCGTTGTTGGCGCCGATGGCGCCGCCGATCACCGCGCCGGTGCCCGCGCCGACGATCGCGCCCGTCTCCTTCCGGTTGAGGCTCGCGCAGGCGCTGGAGCCAAGGGCCAGAACCAGGATCGCCGCCGTGCCGCGGTAGTTAGGCATGCCGAGCATTCGAATCCTCCTCGTGCGATGTGCCGTGTGGTGGTCGGTGTGAGGCAGGTCCGGTGCCACGGATGCCGGACCCGATCGTAGACTACGGCAGCGTGAGGCGCTGCGTATCGCCGCATGGTTGCCAGCGTCTGCCGCCCGGAGGCGCTGTCCCGCCGACGGATACATTACGTTCGGCGAGAAGTCGAACGACTCCACCCTCCGGCCTTCCGCATCCGTGCTCGCTGCTCTGATCACCACTCCTGGCGGTCCCGATGTGCTCGAGCTGCGCCAGGCGCCGCGCCCCATTCCGGCGGCGCACGAAGTGCTCGTGCGTGTGCGCGCCACCGCGCTGAATCGTGCGGACCTGCTGCAGCGCCAGGGCCGCTATCCCGCGCCGCCCGGCGCGCCGGCCCAGATCGGCGGCCTGGAGTTCGCCGGCGAGGTGGCCGAGCTGGGCGCGGCATCGACGCTCTGGCGCGGGGGCGACCGCGTGTTCGGGATCACAGGCGGCGGAGCGCACGCGGAGTACCTCATCGCGCACGAGCGCACGCTGGCGCGCGTGCCGGAGCGGCTGGGCTGGGCGGAGGCAGCCGCGGTGCCCGAGGCCTTCATGACCGCGTACGACGCGCTGGTCACCCAGGCGGCGGTGCGCCCAGGAGAGCGCGTGCTCGTTCACGCGGTGGGGAGCGGCGTCGGCCTCGCCGCCGTGCAGCTCGCACGCGCGGTGGGCGCGGTGGTCTATGGCGACTCTCGTACCGCGGACAAGGTGGACCGCGCACGCGAGTTCGGGCTCGAGGATGGCGTCGTCGTCGTCGCCGGTGACGTCGAGATCGTTTCGCGCGAGGCCATGCGGTGGAGCGGCGATGCAGGCATGGACGTCGTGCTCGATCTCGCCGGCGGTGCGTATACCGTCGCGAGCATCAATGCGGCAGCCACGCTCGGCCGCATCATCCTCATCGGTACCATGGCTGGCGCCAGCGCAACGCTCCCGCTCGGCCTCATCCTTCGCAAACGGCTCAGCATTCGTGGCACGGTACTCCGCTCCCGCCCCATCGAAGAGAAGATCGCCGTGGCGCGCGCCTTCGCCGCCCACGTCGTTCCCCTTTTGGCGCAAGGCGTGCTGCGTCCCGTGGTGGACCGTCGCTTCACCCTCTCGGACATTCGTGCGGCACACCAACACCTGGAGAGCAACGCGACCTTCGGCAAGGTTGTTCTGACGGTCGGCGACGGTGGTTAGCGCCGCCCCAGTGACCATTCCCCAATCCCCAGTCTCATGTTGGCATCGCATCGCGCCGATACGGCGCACCCGGCAGCACAGAGCGGCATCTTCAGAATCGGCGGCGAGCTGCCGGTGCACCGGATGGGATTCGGCTCCATGCGGCTCACGGGCAAGGGCATCTGGGGCGAGCCGCGCGACCGCGAGGAGTGCATCGCCGTGTTGCGTCGCGCCGTGGACCTCGGGATCACGCTCATCGATACCGCCGACTCATACGGCCCCGAGGTGGCGGAGCGGCTGATTGCCGAAGCGCTGTATCCGTATCCCGACGATCTCGTCGTTGCCACCAAGGGCGGCCTGGTGCGTGCTGGACCGGACCGGTGGACTCCGAACGGCCGGCCCGACCACCTGCGCGCTGCGTGCGACGGCAGCCTGCGGCGCCTTCGGCTGGACCGCATCGAACTGTATCAGCTTCATCGGATCGACCCCGCGGTGCCCGTGGACGAACAGCTCGGCGTGCTGCAGGAGCTGCAACGACAGGGAAAGATTCGCTTCATCGGCCTGTCGGAGGTAAGCGTTGAGCAGATCGAGTACGCGCGGCGTAATCTGCAGATCGTCACCGTGCAGAATCGCTACAATCTGGAACACCGCGAGCACGACGACGTCCTGGAGTACTGCGAGCGTGAAAGGATCGGTTTCATTCCGTGGTTTCCACTCGCCGTGGGGGAGCTGGCGCGCAGTGGCAGTCCGCTGGAGCGCGCGGCCACCCGTCTGAACGCCACGCCCGCGCAGGTGGCGCTCGCGTGGCTGCTGTCGCGATCGCCGGTGATGTTGCCGATCCCGGGCACTTCGCGCGTGTCGCATCTGGAAGAGAACACCCGCGCGGCCGAGCTGATGCTGAGCGATGCCGAGCTGGCGTCGATCGCTGCGGCGGGGGAGCGGGCGGGGGAGTAAACGGGCGCAGGGAGGGGGCATCGCTTGCGCTCTTCGGGCTGCGAGCTAGGGTACTCGTCGCCCAGCCAGTGCTCGCCTCCTCGACCATCGCCCCCGATGCCGCTCCGCGACGCCCGCACCGTTCTTCTGCTTGCCGCGCTCGCCACGTCCCCATTGCATGCCCAGGCCAGGCCACGGGAGGCGGGCGGCGGCCGTACCGGAGCTCGGGCGCCCGAGAACGCGTCGGGCGCCGTGGCCCTCGACACCCTCCGCTACCGTCGCGCCGCGCCGGAGCTCCGTGGGCTGCGATGGCGGCTGGTAGGTCCCTTTCGCGGCGGTCGGGTGGTCGCGGTCACCGGCGATCCCACGAACCCGCGCATCTTCTATTTCGGCGCCGTGAACGGCGGGGTATGGAAGACGACGAACGGGGGGGCAGCGCTGGATCAACGTCACCGACGGCAGGAGTGACATGTCCTCCGTCGGGGCGATTGCGGTGGCGCCCGGCGACGCGAACGTCGTCTATGCGGGCGGTGGCGAGGCGGACTTCCGTGAGGACTACACCTACGGCGACGGGATGTATCGCTCCACGGACGCTGGCCAGACGTGGACGCATCTGGGACTGGACGATGCACGCCACATCGCCCGCATCGTGGTCGATCCGCGCGATGCCGACGTGGTGTTCGTGGCGGCCATGGGGCATGGGGCGGGCCCGAATCCCATGCGCGGCATCTTCCGATCACGCGATGGCGGGCACACCTGGGATCGGGTGCTCTTCGTGGATGATTCCACCGGCGCGATCGACCTCGCCATGGATCCGAAGAACCCGCGGATTCTCTATGCCGCGCTCTGGCGCATGCAGCGGCTGCCGTGGGGCTTCACCGCCGGCGGCGGTCGCAGCGGATTATGGAAATCAACTGATGGCGGCGACCACTGGACGGAGCTCACCTTCAACCCGGGCATGCCGAAGA
Organism: Gemmatimonadaceae bacterium; assembly: GCA_035273185.1. Lineage (GTDB taxonomy): Bacteria > Gemmatimonadota > Gemmatimonadetes > Gemmatimonadales > Gemmatimonadaceae > AG2. The sequence goes on along the minus strand of DATEPM010000024.1, from coordinate 25,109 downwards.
ATCTCCTCGGCCGCATCGGGATCGACGTCTCGCCCGCCAATCCGCAGCGCCTGTACGCGACGATCGAATGTCCGCCGGAGGACTCGACCGGCGGCATCTATCGTTCGGACGATGGCGGTCGCAGCTGGCAGCGCACCAGTGGCGATCAACGCTGGATGGTGCGCCCGTGGTATTACTCGGTGGTCCGTGCCGATCCGGCAGACGCGAACACGATGTACGTCATGAACCTGTCGACGTGGCGCTCCGTCGATGGCGGCAAGACCTTCACCCGCATCCGTCTGCCGCACGGCGACACGCACGCGCTCTGGATCGATCCGAAGGACCCGAGTCGCATGATCAGCGGGAACGATGGCGGCGCCACCGTGAGCTACGATCACGGCGAGAGCTGGTCCACGATCATGAACCAGCCCACCGCGCAGCTCTATCACGTGACCACGGACAACGGCTTTCCTTATCGCATCTACGGCGCGCAGCAGGACAACACGACGGTCGCCATTCTGAATCGCTCCGACGATGGCGAGATCGGCGAGAGCGACTGGTACAACGTGGGCGGCGGCGAATCGGGCTACATCGCCCCCAAACCGGGCAATCCCAACATGGTCATCGCGGGTACGTATACGGGAACGCTCACGCGCTACAATGTACGTACCAGGCAGCGCACCGACATCAGCGTCGGCCTGAACAACTATGACGGCTGGCCCGCCGCCGACGTGCCGAATCGGTTCCAGTGGACCTTTCCGATTCTGTATTCCACCCACCACCTCGACGAGCTGTACGTCGCGGCCAATCGCGTATTTCGCTCGACGAACGACGGCGCGAGCTGGACGCCCGTGAGTCCCGACCTCACCCGGCACGATCCCAGGACGCTCGGTCCGGTGGGCGGCCCGATCACCCGTGACATGACGGGCACCGAGTGGTACGCCACCGTCTTCGCGCTCGCCGAGTCGCCGGTGGCGGCCGGGGAGCTGTGGGCGGGCTCCGATGATGGACTCGTGCACGTCACGCGAGACAACGGCGCCGCCTGGACGAACGTCACACCCAAGGACATGGCGCCGTTCACCCGCGTCTCGATCATCGAACCATCGCACTTTGACGCCGGCACCGCGTACGTCGCGGGCAATCGCTATCAACTGGACGATCTGCGGCCATACCTGTGGAAGACCACCGACTTCGGACAGACGTGGAGCCGCATCGATGCCGGAATCCCCGTTGGCGCGTACACGCGCACGATCCGCGAGGATCCCGTCCGCCGGGGGCTGCTGTACGTGGGCACCGAGACGGGCGTCTGGTTCTCCACGGACGATGGGGCGCACTGGGAGTCGCTGCAGCTCGATCTGCCCCGCGTCTCGGTACGCGACCTGCACGTGCACGACAATGATCTCATCGCCGCCACGCACGGCCGGGCGTTCTGGGTGCTCGACGACATCACGCCGCTCCGCCAGCTCTCGTCCAGCGTTCGCGGCGAACGGGTGCATCTGTTCGCGCCCGATACCGCCATCCGGTTCGCCGCCGGCGGCGGTCGTCCCTCGTCAGGTGCCGGCGAGAACCCTCCCTGCTGTGCGGTGATCGACTACTGGCTCCGCGAGCCTCTGACAGGCCCGGTGAAGATCGAGCTGCTGGATGGCTCGGGCAAGGTGATACGGACCTTCACGAGCGAGGCGCCGGCGCCGGATAGCGGCGCGAGCGCCGCCGATTCCGCGCGGCGTACCGCATCGCGCGATAGCCTCAGCGAGAAGGCACGCGGCTCGCGGCCGCTCGCGGACGACACGCTCGCATTCTATCCCGCCGACTCGGTGGTCGCCGCGCGGGCGGGGCTCAACCGCTTCGTGTGGAATCTCCGCTATCCGTCGACGCACGAGGTGAAGGACGTGGTCAACGACGAGGGGTCCACGCTCGGACCGGTGGTCGCTCCGGGCACGTATCGCGTGCGGCTCACCGCCGCCGGCCGTGCCATCGAGCAGCCGCTGGTGGTGCGTCCCGATCCTCGCATGACGGCAACCCAGCAGGAGTACGACGCGCAGGTGACGCTCGCGCTGCAGGTACAGGCGAAGACCAACGAGCTTTCGGACGCGGTGAGCAGGATCCTCGATATCGAGCAGCAGCTGCACAGCCGAGTGCAGGAGACCAGAAAGCAGCCGTACGGATCGCAGGTGTCCGAGGCGGCGAAGACGCTGAATCGCGCGCTCGAGGTCGTGCGGGACTCCCTGGTCGAGATCCACTCACACGCCGACCAGATCACGCTGCACTACCCGATCCGTCTCTATAACATGCTCCTCTCCCTGGCGGATATGGTGCAGAGCGGTGCAGGGACGACCACCCAGCAGGAGGGGCAGATCTACCGCGATGTGGCCGCGCAGACGGACCGGCAGCTCGCGCGTCTGCACGCGATCGAGAGCAGCGAACTCACCTCCTTCAACCAGATGATGCGCCAGTTGGACGTGCCAGCGGTGATTACCGCCGCCCCGTCGGAGCTGAAGCCATAAGGCTCCCTGAGGAGCTCAAAGCGGGGGATCCAGGACCAGATGTAAACGTGTGTTGGGTGGACGATTCGAGGGATCGGGAGCAGGGCCTAGCGTATGCTCCCGGAACCGAGCATATCTTCATGCTCAACGACACCCAGGCGGAGCCCTGGAGGCGCACATGCCCGCGAGCCAAGCGCTGGAGCAGCTCCTCACGCCGGTGACCGAGCGCGACCATCAGGATGGTCCCGCCGACGCCCGCTGGACGATCGTCGTCTACGGCGACTATGAATGTCCTTCCACGCGCCGGGTGGATCGTGCGGTGCGGCACCTGCAATCGTGCTGCACCGATGGACTCCGCTACGTGTACCGGCACTTCCCGCTGCGTGAGCTGCACCCTCACGCGCAACACGCTGCCGAGGCGGCCGAGGCGGCTGCGGCTCAGGGAAAGTTCTGGGCGATGCACGAGACCCTCTTCGGTCATCAGCTGGCACTGGGAGATGTCCAGCTCGTGGCGCACGCGGTTGAAGTGGGTCTCGACCGGCAGCGCTTTCTGGACGAGATGCGGCGCCACCTCTATCGGGATCGCGTTCACCGCGACGTGGAGGCAGCGCGCATGAACGGCGCTCGTGGTACGCCGACCATCTTCGTGAACGGTTGGCTGTACCACGGCGAACGGGACGCTCCGTCGCTGGAGTCTGCGCTCAGCGCTCGTCCGCGCGCCAGTGGGGAGGGGGAGCACGAACTGCCCGCGTTTTTGCCTGCGGTAGAGGAGCGACGCCGGACCTTCTGAGCCGCCGGAGGCCGGGCTGTGCCCTCGTGGCGGTGACGTGCGTCCTCCCTCGGCACCGCCTTGCGCGGACACGTGCGTTCCGATGTTTGCTCCTACCTGAGCCTGTCGTTGAAGAAGTCGCGCTTTTCCTTCCTTTCGGTCCCGCTCCCTCCGCTCGGCGGCGCGTACGCGGCAGCGGCCGCGCGCTCAGACGTGGAGCTCGCTCCTCCGCGATCACACGAGCCCGAAGTTCTCGAATCGGGCTCCAGCGAGACACGGTATCGGACACTCGTCCAGGCGATGTCGCACGTCGTCTGGACACGCTCGTCGACCGGCGAGTTTGTGCTGCGGCAGGAGGGCTGGGGCGCCTTCACCGGCCAACCCTTCGAGGAATACCGTGGCTGGGGATGGCTGGAGGCCGTCCACCCGGACGACCGGCTGCGGGTGAAGCAGACCTGGCGTCGCACGGTGGAGGCGCGTACCACCTATAACTCGGAGTACCGACTCCGGACCGCCGACGGGATGCATCGGTGGGTCGCATCGCGTGCCGCGCCGGTGTTGGAGGCCGACGGAACGGTTCGCGAATGGATCGGCACCAATACCGACATCGATGCCGCCAAGCGCGCGGCCGAGGAGCGCTCGCGCCTGTACGAGTCGGAGCGCACCGCGCGCTTTGCCGCGGAGCGCGCCATCGCGCGGCTCCGCGAGGCCACGTCCATCTCCGACGAGGCCACGGCCGCTCGGTCGCTGGACGACATGTTGGTGACGCTCTGCGAGCGGCTGTGCGCCGCACTGCAGGCGGACAACGCGATGGTGCTGCTGCTGGCCGACGAGCGCCGCCTGGTGGTGCGCGCGTCCGCGAAGTTGGACTTCGATGCAGGCGAGAGCACGGAAGTGATTGTCGGCGAGGGCTTCGCCGGCCAGGTGGCGGCGTCGCGCGCCCCCCTGGTGCTCGCCGCCGTGCCTGACGTTCAGCCGCACAGCCGCTGTCTGCGCGAGCGGCTGCGGTCGCTCGCAGGTGCGCCGCTCCTCGCGTCGGGTCGGCTAGTGGGGGTGCTGCACGTGGGCACACTCGCCCAGCGCGACTTCTCTGAAGAGGACGTGCTGCTGATGCAGCTCGTGGCCGACCGGGTGGCGCATGCCATCGATCGCGAGCGGCTGCTCGAAGCGGAGCGTGCGGCGCGGGCGGAAGCCGAGGCGGCCAACCGCGCCAAGATGGATTTCCTCGCTGTGATGTCGCACGAGCTGCGCACACCGCTCAACGCGATCGCGGGATACGCCGAGCTGCTGGAGATGGGCCTCCGCGGCCCGCTCACTGATGAGCAGCTCGCCGACGTGCAGAGCATCCACCGCAACGAGCGGCATCTGCTCTCGCTCATCGACGAGGTGCTGACGTTCGCCAAGATCGATGCCGGCCGGCTGCGGCTCGAGCCGGAGAACGTTCGTCTGCGCGCCGCCCTGGAGTCGGTGAGCGATCTGATCGCACCGCAGATCCAGCAGAAGGCGCTCGAGTACGTCCTGCGGCCGTGTGATCCGAACCTCGTGGTGTTCGCCGACCTCGAGAAGCTGCAGCAGGTCGTCCTCAACCTGCTCTCGAACGCGGTGAAGTTCACGCCGGAGGGCGGCACGATCACCATCATGGCGAGCGTGGACGCGACGCAGCCCGAACGCGTGCTGGTCAGCGTGCGCGACACCGGCATCGGCATACCGGTGCACCAGCTCCACGAGGTGTTCGAGCCGTTCGTGCAGCTGGAGCACGGTTATACGCGTAGCACCGAAGGCACTGGCCTGGGCCTGGCCATCAGCCGGGATCTGGCGCGTTCCATGGGCGGCGACCTCACCGTGACGAGTGAGGCGGGGCGGGGGGCCGAATTCACGCTGGCGCTCCCGATCGTCCGCTCCGGACCGGCGTGAGCGCCGGCGGCATCACCGGCGCGGACGGGCACCGAGAGCGGATGTGCCGCTACGGATGCTTCCCGAGCAGTCCCGCCACGAATGGCCTGGCGATGCATTCGTAGAAGCTCTTGTCCCCGCACAGCGACTCGCCCTGGCGCTCCACGTAGTTCTTCACCTTCGAGGGGTACGAGTGGCAGTGCGGCGTGTTGGTGCCCCTCACGCAGCCGTTGTAGCGCAGCAGACCCCGGTTCACGTCGCTCGGCGTCACCTTCGACTCGCCCTGCTTCGGCTTGATGTACTGACTGAGGATGTAGATCCCGTACTTGAGATTGGTCGAGTCGGACGCGAGGTCGGTGCCGAACTGGTCGCCGAGCTCCTTGAGCCAGATCTTCGGGTACACCTGCATCAGTCCGACGGCGCCGACGTTGGACATGGCGTTGGAGACGAAGAGCGCGTTCTCCGTGAGCATCACGCCGAAAATCACCGCCGGCGGGATCCCGCGCTCGTACGCCTCGCGCACCGCATAGTAGGCCACCGAGTCCGCGCGGTCCTGCGACATGCGTCCCGTGCGCACGAGATCCGCCGCGAAAGCTGCGCGATCCTGCTGGAACTTGGGCGAGTTGGTGAGCGCGGCGAGCTTTCCGGTGTCCGCCGGCGGCGCCGGAGCCGGCAGCAGCGCACCGGCCCCCGGCACGCGCTCGGCCAGGCTCTGTGCCACGCTGGGGCGGCCCGCGAAGATCGGGTTCACGTGGTGCAGGACGACCAAGATCGTGGCGAGCAGGACGAATACGAGTCCGACGTCGCGTGCCGTTCGCACCAGCGCGCGCTTCCGTGCGATCCACGCCGGGTTCCTGGCCCGCCGTCCCGCGCTCCCGGCGGCGCGACGATCGTGCCTGGTTCTCCGTTCGGCGCCGCTCGGCTCGGCCATGCTCGTCCCGGGGTGACGGATCCCGCTGGTCATCGAAGTGGGGTCGAGCATTGCAACTCATACACCCGCGACAGCGGACGGTGCCGTGACCGCTGCCCGGGCTGCGAGGGGCTTCACCCTCCAGCATGCTCCCCCGGAAGTGCGAGCGCCGCGCCGATGAGCGCCAGGTGCGTGAGCCCCTGCGGGAAATTACCGCGGAGCTCGCCGTCGCGGCCAATGTCCTCCGAGAAGAGACCAAGGTGGTTCGCATGGCCGAGCAACTTGGCGAACAGCTCTGCCGCTCGCCTGGTCTCACCCGCGCGCGCCAGGCACTCGATATACCAGAATGAGCAGATTGTAAAGAACGGCTGCGTCGGCGCCGCGGCATCGGTGTCCATTCCTGGCATGGCGTAGCGCCGAACGAGGCCATCCTGGACCAGGTGCCGCTCGAGCGCCCGCATGGTGCAACGCCAACGCGGATCCTCCGGTGCAATGAACTGCACGAGGGGCATGACGAGGCAGGAGGCGTCCAGCGCGTGGGAATCGCGCTCGCCGACGAAGCATTGCTCGCGCTCGCTCCAGAAGCGCTCCTCCACGTCGTGGCGGATGGCCTGCCGTACCTCGCGCCAGCGCGACAGCGGGGCCGGCCGCGACCGGCGCTCCGCCATGCGAATGGCGCGATCCACCGCCACCCAGCACATCACGCGCGAATACAGGAAGTGCCGGCATCCGGCACGCACCTCCCAGATTCCCTGGTCGGGCCGTTCCCAGTTGCGGCAGACCCATTCCGTGAGCGTCGTGACATGCCGCCACAGCGCGGCGGTCGCCGGCGCCCCGTGTTCATCCGACGCGTACAGGGCATCGATCAGCTCCCCGTAAATATCGAGCTGCAGCTGGTCGTATGCCCCGTTCCCGACGCGCACCGGCCGCGAGCCGCGGTGCCCGGCCAGATGATCGAGCGTGTGTTCGGCGAGATCGGTGCTGCCGTCCACGCGATACATGGGCTGGAGCTCGCCCGGAGCGGCGGACTGCTCGCACCGGCTGGCCGCGAACTGGATGAACGCCGCCATTTCCTCCCGAAACCCGAGTCGCTGCAGCGCGTATGCTGCGAATGCTGCATCGCGAATCCAGGCGTATCGGAAGTCCCAGTTGCGCGCACCGCCCACCTGCTCTGGCAAGCCGAACGTCGGAGCGGCGACGAGGGCGCCAGTCGGCCGGTACTGCAGCAGCTTCAGCACCAGTGCCGATCGGCGCACCGCGTCGCGCCACGGACCGTCGTAGGCGCACTGGGAGATCCACTCGCGCCAGAAGCGAAGCGTCGACCGTACGCCGGTGGCCGCCGGCCGGGGTTCCGGGTCGGACAGCCGGGCGCCGCCGGCCACGAGCTCCAGCACGAAGGTCGCATGCTCTCCGGGGCACAGCGCCAGGTGCGCCACGACATCGTCGCCATCGCGATGCAAAGGCACGGGGCTTCGGAGCCGGAGCGCCAGGGGGCCCGCAGGCTCGCGCAGCGTCGCGCGCGAACCGTGCAACTCGATGCGCGGCACGGTGCGCGCGTAGTCGAAGCGTACGGCGCAGCGCACGCGGAGCGAGACACGCCCGCGCCGGCCGCTCACGCGGCGCACCAGCCGCGGTGCGCCGGGCACGCGCTCCATCGGCATGAAATCCCGGATCTCCACCGTGCCCTCGGCGCCCGCCAGTCGGGTGATGAGCACATTGGTATCACGCACGTACCGCTGCGAGATCCGCCGGCCCGTGAGCGCCGGCACGACGTCGAACGCGCCGCCCTGTGCGGCGTCCAGCAGCCGCAGGAAGACGCCTGGCGAATCGAAGCGCGGCAGGCAGAGGAAATCGATGCTGCCATCCAGCGCGACGAGCGCGGCGGTCTGCCCATCGCCGACCACGCCATGGTCGGCGATGGACAGGTGCGTGCCGTCGCGCTGGGTAGTCAGAATCGTAGCTGCACCGTCACGAAGACGTTCCGCGGGGGCAGCACGTAGTACGCCGGCGTCTCGCCGTCGGCGTAACCGCTGCCGAACGCCTTGGAGTTGCCGATGTTGTTCACCCGCAGCACCAGACCGTAGGCACGGCGGCTCCAGGTGACGCTGCCATCGGCGACGTACGATGCGGGCAGCACCAGGCGAGGGTCGCCGGTGTTGGTGAGCTGCGAGCGCCCGGTGTACCGGCCCTCCAGCGCGAGCCGCACGGCACGGGTGGCCTCCAGCTCCAGGCGCTGGCTGGTCACCAGCTTCGGCGTGAGTAGCGGCTCGACGCCACGGTAGGTGATCCCACTGGCATCGTCGGTGTACGCGGAGATGCGCGCCTTCATCAGGGTGGCGTTGGCCGCGAGCGTCACCCGCGGCAGCCCGCGGTAGGCGGCGTCCAGCTCGATGCCCCGGCGATAGCTGGCGGCGACGTTCTTGCGCAGGGGCAGCCCCTGGTAGCTCAGCGCGCCGATCGGCGCGATCTCGTTGCGGAAGCGCATGGAGAAGAGATTCCCCTGCAGCTGCCACGCTGCCGTTTGCAGTGTGGTACCCGCCTCCACGTCGTGCACCGTCTCGGGGCGCACACGGGAGAGACTGCCGACAAAGGCCACGTTGGACGTGTCCAGGTTGTCGAATCCCGCCAACATGTCGTTTCGCGCCGGCTCGCGGCTGCTCCGGCCATACGACGCGTACAGCTGCCACGCCGGCGACAGATGGTACGCGACGCCCGCCCTCGGGTTCACGAAGGTCCAGGAGATGGCGCGACTGGGGATCCCCGCGTTGCGATCGGGAAGGTAGCGCCACTCCGCCCAGCGCGTCTGCAGATCGCCGAACAGCGTCGCCCGGCCGACGTCGAACCAGGCCTTCGCGAAGCCGCTCGCGTCGTGCTTGCGTCCCGTGTTGAAGTACACGCTCTGCTGGAGGTCCGGTTGGATGAAGGCGTAGTGGTCGCGCGCGTAGTCGCTGCCATTCACGCCGACATTCAGCCGCAGCCGGTCGCGCTGGTACGTCAACGCACTCGTCAGTCCATAGGACACGAAATCCAGATGATAATTCCAGAGATCCGGATCGATCGCGACGTCGTAGTTCCCGCTGGCGGAGATCCGGTACAGTGTCGTCGAGAGCGACGCCGATCCTCCGAGCAGGCGAGTGTACGCGGCCGAGACCAGCTGCTCCCCGAAGCGATCCAGCTCATCGGGACCGAGCGGGTTGAGGCGGCGGTCGCGCGCGAGCGCCGTGTCAGGCACCGCCAGATAGCTCAGGGTATCGCTCATGAGCCCTGCGGTGGCCATCACCTTCACGATGTCACGATCGCCGAAGTAGCCGCCGCTGAGAAACACCGAGCGGCCCAGCACGCCGGAGTGGTATCGATAGCCATTCGTTTGCAATGCCGACACCCGGCCGGCGAACGCGAAACGGCTGGGCAGCAACCCCGTGCGAAAGGACGCACTGCCACGCCGTGAGTCGAACGATCCTCCCTCGAGCTGGATCTCGCCGCTGTCGTGTGCGGCCGCGAGGGGCGTCGTCTCGAAATTGATCGATCCTGCATAGGCGGCCGTCCCGGTGCTGCTCGTGCCCACACCGCGCTGGATCTGCACCGACTCGATGCTGCTCGCCAGATCGGGAAAATCCGCGAAGTACAGCACCTGATCCTCCGGATCGTTCAGCGGGATGCCGTCGATGGTCAGGTTGATGCGCGACTGGTCGATGCCGCGCAGCCGGATGTAGCTGTACCCCCAGTAGTTCGCCGTCTCGGCGTAGGAGGTGAGCGAGGGGGTGCCCTGCAACAGCAGAGGGATGTCCTGACCGAAGGAGCGTTGCTGGATCTCGGCACGGTCGAGCGTGCGCTCTGAGATGGGTGCCGTTCCGCCGCCCACGCTGCCGCGTAGCGCGGTGACGGTGACCGCTTCCAGCGCGCGCGGGGAGGGCGCGAGCGCGATCGTCAGGGCGACCGGGGAGGGGGAGGTCACGTCCAGGTCACGCGCCGCGTACCCCGGATGCGTGAGGCGAATGCGGGTGGGCACCGGCACGTCGAGGACGAACGCGCCGCGCGCGTCGGTGCTGACCTGTCGTCGAGTGCCGAGGTCGACGATCACCACCTGGCCCAGCGGCGCGCGCGTCACCGAATCGCGCACGAGGCCCGTGATGCCCGGCTGGCCGAACATGGATGCGGAGAGCACGGCAAGTGTGAGCGCGATCATGGCCGTGTCCTCCGCGGACCACGGCGCGCGCGGGCGCCCGCCAGGCGGGCGCGATGCGACTGCGTCATTGTTGACTCCCTACGCCGGTACGAACCGGATCAGGTTCTACGGGACTCTCTCAGCCGGCCCCCTCAGTGGCGCCGGCACCCCGGTCGTAGGGAAAAGTTAACGAGGCAAAGAAGCCCCGACAGCTCCAGCCACGGATGCACATACCCCTCCCCATCCCCCAGCCCTCAATCCCCACGTGGCACGGTGCCTGCCCGAAGGCGGGCACTCGGAGGAGGCACAACCATGATGAAGATCACTCGATACGCGGCATTTCTCGCGTTGGCGGGAGTCACGGCGATTGTCGGCTGCAACCGTCACAACGACAGGGCGGACGAGGCGCTGCAGACCGACCTGAACCTCGCCAACCAGCAGACTGCCAGACAGGACAGCATTTCGGCGCTCGAGAACGGCACATCCGCCAGCCGCACGTCGCGGACGGGCGCGGCCGCTCCCGCGTCTCGCACGCGTGCGAGCACGGCGCGGCGGTCCTCGGGAAGGGTCAGCAGCTCGAATGGAAGCGTCGGCACGAGTGCGGCGCCAACGACAACGGTGCAGAAGAATACCAAGCGTGACGCTGCGATCGGCGCAGCCGCGGGGGCGATCATCGGCGCGACCACCAGCCGTGACAAGGTGAAGGGTGGAATCATCGGGGCGGCGGCCGGCGGGATCCTCGGCGGCGTGATCGGGAACAACGTCGACGTGAAGAAGAAGAAAAAGCCCTGAACCCCTGCTCCTGGCGCAACTTGCCCCTTTCGCGCCTCTGCTTCGGTCATTAGTTTTCGGACGCGGATTGCGCCTTCTGGGCGCAGTCGAGCGATGCGGAGGGACCTGAGCTGTACATCAGGTCCCTCGAGTCGTTCAGCCGCTTGCCAGCGCGGGGGCAGGTCCCGCGAGCAGGAAATCGCGTCGGCAGGTACGGTACGTACGTCCGGACTCCGACATCAACAATCTTGAGGGAGCAGGGCAATGCGTACCACCGGTACCGTGAAGTGGTTCAACGATGCAAAGGGGTTCGGCTTCATCACCCCTGAGGATGGGCAGAAGGATTGCTTCGTGCACCACTCCGCGATTCAGGGGAAGGGTTTCAAGACGCTCGCCGAAGGCGAGCGGGTGGAGTTCGACGTCGTGCAGGGCGCCAAGGGTCCGGCGGCGGAGAACGTCGTCCGCCTCGGCCGCTGAGGAACGAGAGATCACTCATCGCGCGCCGTTCGCGCGACCAGTTCGGGGCCGCCCGACCTATCGGGCGGCCCCTGTCATTTTTTGCGGAGCGCAGCCATTCTGCGGCGTCCCGCGGTTGAGAAGGAGGTTCTCACAATGATCGAGATCAAGATCGAAGAAGGCGATCGCCTGGATTGGGCGCTCAAGGTGTTCAAGCGTCGCATTGCGAAGTCGGGTATCCTCAAGGACCTGCGCAAGAAGCGGCACTACGTGAAGCCGAGCGAGGCGCGGCAGCTCAAGGCCGCCGCGGCGCGGCGCCGGAAGCGCAGCGCCTCGCGCGGCAGCTGACCGGCTCGATCGCGGAGCTATGGCGAAGGAAGAACCGATCCAGCTCGAGGGTCAGGTCGACGAGGTGCTCCCGAACGCGACCTTTCGGGTGCTCCTGACCAACGGTCACACGGTGCTCGCGACCCTCGGCGGGAACATGCGGCGATTCCGAATTCGCGTGCTGCAGGGCGACCGCGTCACCATCGAAGTTTCTCCTTACGACCTGAGCCGCGGCCGGATCATTTTTCGGCACAAGACCTAGCCGCACGCCCCTGGCCGGCGAGACCAGCCTCAGTTCCGTGCCTCGCGCGACGACATCCGCCGTGCTCCGGGATACGGCACCGTCTCGCCCTTGATGGCGCGCCAGAGGATGCGATTGAACGTGTCGTCGTCGCTCGCATCCTCGATCCGCAGATTTAACTTCTCTGATTCCCGCGCGCCGCGAGTGCCGCGCGGATTCGTTTCCTCCAGCGACACCGCGGGACGGATTGCCTGGTACGGCGCGAGATCCGGCGAGTCGGCCCAGATGTCGCGCAGCGGCCGCCCGTAGTGGTCGAACTGCGCCAGCGATTCGAGTCCCAGAATCTCTTCAATCGTGCGCAGCACGTCCGTGGTGTTCGCGAAGCGGTGCACGGTGCCCGGCCGATTGTACGCGGAGATGACGAGCAGGGGCGAACGATGCGCGTCCACGTGGTCCGGTCCGTTCTGCGCGTCGTCCTCCAGCACGAACACCACCGTGCTGCGCCAGAACGGTGAGCGCGACAGCGCCTCGACGATCTGCCCCAGCGCCCAATCGTTGTCCGCGAACGCGGCGAATGGCGTCGGCTTTCCCGCTGCCGCGCCGGACGTGTGATCGTTCGGCAGTCGCACGATCTCCAGCGCGGGCATGCTCCCGCGGCGCACGTACTCCTGGAGCTCGTCCGTCCACACCCGCGCGCGCAGGGTGTCGCGGATGTCCAGGTCGAAGCCGGGATACCGCGGATTCGTGTGGGCGTACAGGAAGGGCTTGTTGCCGCGATAGCCCGCCGGCAGCGGGTCGTCGGCGTCATTGCCGCTGGGCAGCACGAACTCCCCGTAATTCCGGAACGTGATTCCCCTGCGCTGGGCCAGGTTCCAGAGATAGCCGCTCGCCGGCTCCGCCACGTCGTCTTCGGGAACGTGGGCCAGTCCGTAGCCGCCATTGGTTCCCTCGTAATCATAGGTACGACCGCGGCCGGAGTAGTTCGACTGCACCGTCTTCTCGAGGTAATCCGTCGCGTACGCCGCCATGGACCAGTTGTGGCCGTCGGCGCTCACCTCGGCATTCGTGAAGAAGCGATCGAACAGCCCGAAGCGCTCGGCCAGTGCGTGATGGTTGGGCGAGACCGATCGCGGAAAGAAGAGCAGCGTCGTGTCCCCGTCCCCCTGGCGCAGATCCCCCAGCACCTGGTCGTAGGTGCGATTCTCCTTGATGATGTACACCACGTGCTGGAAGGGTGGATACCGCCGTTGGCGGCGCTGCGCGACCGTGGCGGAGTCCCATCCGTTCGCCCGTGACACGCGCGCGCTGAATTCACGCAGGGCATCGCCCGCCGTGCGCGCGAGCGGCGCGATGCTCAGCGTGCCCGAGAGCTGGGCGAGCGTGTAGCCGCTGCCGGGGGCGCCGCGCTGCGTGCGGGAGGCGATCGGCTGCGGCCCGTTGGGATTCGGCCGTGAGCCGCGCCCCTTCCCACTGGCGACGACCAGCGTGTCGTGCAGCGCAAGCACTGCGGTGGGATACCACCCCGTGGGGATCCGGCCTGCGAGCCGATCGTCGCCGCGCGCGGCGGCGAGGTCGGCGGTGGCAGGCGAGAGGTCGAACACACCGATCGCATTCGCATCGGCTTCGGCGACGAACAACCGCGTCTCGTCGTCGGAAAGTGCGACGGCATTCGGTGTCGTCCCCTCGTCGGGGCCCGCCGGCGGAGGATCGAGCAGACGCGTGATCACCAGGCGACGCCGGGTGTCGACCACCGCAACCTGGTCGGTGCTGCCCGACACGACGAACAGCCGCGTGCCGGTGCGGTTGAGCAGCAACGCCGACGGGTGCCGCGCCACGCGCAGCGTGCCTGCCTCCGCGAGCGCGCCCGCGGACGATGGCGTGAAGATCGATACGGTGTAGTCGCCCCAGGCCGAGACGTACACGGTCCCGTCGCGCCCGACGACCACGCCGTAGGGGTAACGGCCGGTCGGCAGGCGCTGCATCACGCGTCCGCTCTCCAGATCCACCACGGCGAGCGAGTCGGCGAGATTCTCCGCGACGTAGAGTCTGCGCCCGTCCGGCGAGACGGCGAGCCCCGCCGGGTAGCGCTGCCCGCCGCCCCGCGCCGGTTTGGGCGCGAGCACCAGCCGATCGCGCAGCGTTGCCCGGCCGTCGCTCCAGGCATAGCGATACACGGCGTCCTCGTTGCCTCCCGAGGCATACAGCTCCCGCCCATCGGGAGCGAAGGCAATCCCCACGAAGGCGGCGGGCTGAATCAGCGTTTGCTCCACCTGGCCCGACCCGCGATTCACTACCTGAATGCCCTGTTCACGATAGCCGCTGAGCAGGAGCACCACGCGCGTGCTGTCGGGCGACACCGCAATGCCGAGGGGAAGCTGGCCGACGTCGAACTGCGGTGCAGCCGGATCGAGGCGCGTCCCGGTGGGGAGCCGCGCGGGTTGGGTGGCGAGGATGTCGCTGTTGCGGTCGGCACGCGCCGCCGGAGCCGGCGACCGCTGGCACCCGAGGGTCGCGGCCGCAAGAGCGAGTGAGGGGAGCAGGCGAGAGCGATGCATGACAGGGCGGTGGAGGCCAGCGGAGGTCGAGCGGGAACCCGCGCTCGGAACTTATCGCGTCACGACGGCCCGTCGCGAGGACCATCGCGTTGTGAAGGTCCATGGATGGCCGTTAGCTTCCTGCCGCTCTTCCGTCCCTCCCACTCCGACTCTCCCCCGTGAATCGGCGATTCCTCGCAGGCGCCGGCCTCCTGCTGCTCCTCGCGCGCGTTGCGGCCGCACAGAGCGACACCGCGCGGCGCGGTGACAGCACCCGCACTCGCGCCGACACCGCACCTCCGTCCATTCACGTCGGCGGACTGCTGCAGGTGTGGTATCTGAGCGGTCACACGCTCGCGAGTGCGCACGACAGCTACCGCATCCGGCGGGCGGACCTGAAGTTCTCTGGCAGCGTGTCGCCGCGGGTGGAGTGGCGCCTCTCCGTCGACGCGGCAAAGGTGCTCAACCTCACCGGCACCGGCGGCAGCCCGGCCGATTCGACGCTCGGGCGGGATCTCGCGATCGATCAGCGGGGCCGCATGCTCCAGGAAGCCACGATCGCCGTGCGGCTGGGCGAGGCGCAGGCGCTCGTCGGGCAGCAGTTGATCCCGCTCAGCCTCGAGGGCGTGATACCCTCCGCACGGATCGAGACCATCGAGCGCGCGATGTTCATCGCCGAGCGCACGCGCGGCGCGGGACTGGGAGATATCCGGGACATCGGCGCCGTGGTGCGCGGTACGGCCGCCGGCCTGGTGGAATACCAGGGCGGTCTGTTCAACGAGATGGGCGCGAGCCAGAACTCCACCGACCAGAACGATCAGAAGGCGCTCATCGGCCGGCTGTCGCTGCGGGTGCCCGGTATATCGGAACTGCGCGTCGGCGGCTCCGGGGGCTTCGAGGGCGGCGCCGCCCCGGGGCAGCGGCGCGAGCGCGCGGGCGGGGAGGTGCAGTTCGCGCGTCCGTGGCTCACGCTCCGCTCGGAGGTGATGGATGCGCGGGACGGCCTCGTACGGCGGCTCGGCTACTATGCGCTCGCGGCGGTGTCCGTCCGCCCCGAGGTACAGCTGGTCGCGCGCTGGGACAACTGGGACCCGGACCTGCACCATGAGAGCGGTACCGCCGACGCTTTCGAGCGCCAGCTCGTTGCGGGCGTCAGCTACTTCCCGGACGCGAGCACCCGGGTGGCCATGAACGTCGTGCGCGCCACGTTTCCGCGCGCGCCCGTGCCCGCGGGTACTCTGCTGCTCCTGGCGCTTCAAGTTGTCTGGTGAGCCCTTTCAGTTCAGGGCGGGTCACGCGCTGCGGCGGGTTGGCACGGCAAAGCAACACGACGGGCGGTCGCCGTGGCTGCAGCACTCGCGCACTTCCGAGCCCACCATCTCCGTGAGCATCGTCTGCACGGCCTGGCACACCTCGGGCCGCGACGACACGACGGCAGACAGGGGGCACCCGAATCCCTGGATTCGTAGGGCGCCGCGTTCCTCCTCGACGCTGGTCGCTCCGCCCAGATCGTTGAGCAGCTGCGAGGCCAGTTCCACGCGCGCCCGCAGGGAGCGTGATCCGGAGCTGTCGGGCTGCTCCGCGGCCAGCCGGCGCCCCACCTCCCGCATCAGCTGTTGCAGCTCCGCCGGTGTCAGCTGGTCGGCGAGGGTGTCCAGCACCGTGCGGAGGAGCGGTACGTAGGCGCTCGAGAAGCCGGGCTCCGCTTCCGGCGCCAGCTCGTAGATCGTGGCCGGCTTGCCGACCCCGCCGCCACGCCGCACACCGTCCTGCCGGACGATCCCGTCGCGCTCCAGCGTGGCGAGGTGCGTTCGGACCGCATTGTCGGTGAGCCCGAGCTCGCGCGCCAGATCATCCACGGTCTGATCCGCACGCCTCAGCAGGGCCACTATGCGTCCGCGCGTACTCTCAAAGAACCGCTTGTTCCAGGCCATGGCCGCCATCGACCGCTCCTGCCGGGGTTGTCTGCAAGATAAAGCCGGACGCGGGTTTGGGCAATTTGTCAACGATATCATGGCCTTGATTCGCCCGCGCCCTGGGCGTAAGCTCCACGCCCTCTCCTCCCGCCTCATGCTCCGAATCGAGCACCTCTCCAAGACCTACCCCAACGGCACACGCGCCCTGGACGACGTCAGTCTCGACGTTCCCCAGGGCATGTTCGGGCTCCTCGGGCCGAACGGAGCGGGCAAGTCCACGCTCATGCGCATCATCGCCACCCTGCAGGAGCCGGACGCGGGTACCGCGCGACTGGGGGAGTTGGACGTCCTGCGCGACAAGGAGGGCGTTCGGCGCACCCTCGGATACCTTCCGCAGGAGTTCGGGGTGTACCCGAAGGTGTCCGCGCACGATCTGCTGGACCATTTCGCCGTGCTGAAGGGGATCACCGATCGGGGCGAGCGGCGGCGCGTCGTTCAGGCGCTGCTGGAGCAGACCAATCTCGCCGACCAGCGCGACAAGCAGCTTGGCGGGTTCTCGGGCGGCATGCGCCAGCGCTTCGGCATCGCCGTCGCGTTGCTGGGCGATCCGCGCCTCATCATCGTGGACGAGCCGACGGCCGGCCTGGATCCCGAAGAGCGCGTTCGCTTTCTCAACTTGCTCGCCTCCCTCGGCGAGAGCAGCGTGGTCATCCTCTCGACGCATATCGTCGAGGACGTGAGCGAGCTGTGCTCGCGCATGGCCATCATCGACCGCGGCCGCATCTGTCTGGAAGATGAGCCGCTGGCGGCCGTCGCGCGGATGCGAGGGCAGGTCTGGCGACGCGTGATTGCGCGCGACGAGCTGGCGCCGCTTCAGGCGGAGCAGCGCATCCTCTCGACCAAGCTGCTCGCCGGACGGACGGTGGTGCGCATCCTGGCGGACGCGCCGCCGTTTCCCGGCTTCGAGCCCGCAGAGCCGGGTTTGGAGGACGTGTACTTCGCGGCCATGCAGGAGCGGCGCGTGGCAGCGCCCGTCGGACCTGATGATGCGACGATTGCCACGCCCGACGCGCGGCGTCCCACGGGCCACGGCGCTGCCGTCGGCGAGGGCGGATGACCTTTCTGTACCTCCTGCGCTGGGAGCTGCGCCAGTACCTCACGCGCGTTTCCACATGGATCTACTTCGGGATCCTCGCCGCGATCGCGTGCCTGATGCTGCTCGTGACCGCCGGCGCGTTCAGCTCGGCCGCGGTGGTGCTCGGTGCCGGCGGTAAGGTGCTGGCCAACTCGCCGTACTCGCTGACCAGCCTCATGCCGGTGATCGCGCTCCTCGGCCTGTCCATCGTCGCCGCGGTGGCCGGCAGCGCCCTGTACCGCGATTACGAAGCACGTATGGATCCGCTGGTGTACACGACGCCCGTGTCGAAGCTGGCGTTCCTCGGCGGCCGCTTCGCCGGCACTCTGATCGTGAATGCGGTCATCCTCCTCGGCGTCGCCGCGGGCGCGCTGCTGGCCACGCAGATGCCGGGCGTGCCGCCGGACAAGCTCGCGCCGTTCGACGCATGGGCGTATCTGCAGCCGTATCTCACGCTCATCCTGCCGAACCTGTTCTTCACGGCAGCGATCTTCTTCGCGCTTCCGGCGCTCACGCGTCAGATGCTCCCGAACTACGCGGGAGGTGTGCTCCTGCTCATCGGGTATCTCGTGGCCGGGCAGTATCTGCAGGATCTCGCGGACAAGCGGCTGGCCGCCCTCATCGATCCCTTCGGGCTGCGCGCCGTGGCCATCACGACCCAGTACTGGTCCATCGCGGAGAAGAACGCGCGCTTCGTGCCCTTCTCGGGCGTGTTCGCGGAGAACCGGGCCATCTGGACGGCGGTGGGCGCGGCGATCTTCGCGCTCGCACTCTGGAAGTTCCGCTTCGCGCACGCGTCGTCCGCCGCGCGCTTCCGCACGTCCCCCGCGGCGCCCGCGGCGCCCGTCGCGGCGCCCCTGCACTTGGTAGCGCTGCCGCACGCGACGCGGAGCTTCGGCCGCCGCGCGCGACTCGCACAGTACGGTGCGGTCACCGCGCGATCGTTCTGGCGCATCGTCCGGAATCGCTACTTCTACGCGATCGTGGGCGGCGGCGTGCTGTATCTGGCGGTGGCGGCGCAGCAGGTGGGCAAGCTGTACGGCACCACCACTTGGCCGGTCACCTATGAGATGGAGGAGATCCTCGACGGCAGCTTCGGGATCTTCATGCTGGTGGTGATCGCCTTCTACGCGGGCGAGCTGGTGTGGGCCGAGCGCGATGCGAAGATCGATCAGATGACGGACGCGGCGCCCACGCCCGACGCCGTGAGCTACCTCGGCAAGCTCACCGCGCTGGTGGCGGTGATCGCGCTGCTGCTCTGCGTCATCATGCTCATGGGCGTGGGCGCGCAGGCGCTCAAGGGCTACTATCTCTTCGAGATACCACTGTATCTGCAGGCGCTGTTCGGGATGCGCTTCGTGGATCTGATCCTCCTCGCGGTGCTGGCGACGACCGTCCACGTCCTGGTGAACCACAAGTACGTGGGGCACCTGCTGGTCTTCGTCGCCTTTCTCGGGAACGAGCTGCTGCCGCAGTTCGGGCTGGAGCAGAACCTGTATCGGTTCGCCTCGGACGGCGGCAGCCGGTACTCGGACATGAACGGCTGGGGGCCGTTCGTTCGCCCCTTCGTGTACTGGAAGCTCTACTGGCTGGCGTTCGCGGTGCTGCTCGGCGTTCTCACGGCGGTGTTCTGGATCCGGGGGAGCGAGACGCACCTTCACTGGCGAACGCTCCTCGCCCGGCGACGCTTCGGCCGGCGCGCCAGGATCGTCACCGCGGCGGCGGCCGCCGCCTTCCTCGGGCTGGGCGGATTCCTCTTCTACAATACCAACGTCCTCAACGCGTACGTGACGCGCCGGGACGCGCGGCACCGTCGCGCGGAGCTGGAGCGCCGGTACAAGCGGTACGAGAACGCGCCGCAGCCGCGCATCACCGCCGTCCAGGTGCAGGTGGACCTCCGGCCGCGTGCGCAGGCCATGCGCGTGCGCGGCCGGTATGTGCTGCGCAACGAGACGGGCGTCGCGATCGACACGCTGCAGCTGCGCATCCCGCGGGAGGTCGAGATTCGGGCGCTCGCCCTGGACCGCCCCTCGCGGCTCGTGCTCGCCGACAGTCTCCACGCGTTCTACATGCACCGGTTGCGGTCGCCCCTGGCGCCGGGGGATTCCGTGGTGCTCCGCTTCGACCTGGCGCGCGTGACGCGCGGCTTTGCCAACCGGGTGGACAACACGGAGGTGGTGGCCAACGGCACCTTCGTCGAGAATGCGGCCTTCATGCCGGGCATCGGCTACACCGCGCGCGCGGAGCTGACGGACGACGATGATCGGCGAAAGGAGGGGCTCGCGCCCCGGCCGCGCATGCGTCCGCCCACGGACCCGCGCACCCGGGACCACAACTACGTCACAGGCGACGCCGACTGGCTGCGGTACGATGCGGTGGTGAGCACCGACACCGATCAGACCGCGCTCACTTCCGGCACGCTGGTGAAGGAGTGGGTGCAGGACGGCCGGCGGTACTTCCACTACACGATGGATGCGCCCATCCTCGATCTCTGGGCGTTCCAGTCGGCGCGTTACGCCGTGCGGCGCGACCGCTGGCCCGCTCCGGACGGCCGCACCATCGGCATCGCCGTGTACTATCATCCGGCACACGCGTACAACGTGGCGCGGATGATCGACGCGGTGAAGAAGTCCCTGGCGTACTACACGGCCAACTTCGGGCCCTATCAACACCGCCAGCTGGACATCGTGGAGTTCCCGCGGTATGCCGCCTTCGCGCAATCGCTGCCGAACACGATCCCGTTCTCGGAGGCCATCGGCTTCATCGCCCGCGTGGAGAGCCCCACCGACGTGGATTTTCCCTTCTACGTGACGGCGCACGAGGTGGCGCATCAGTGGTGGGCGCATCAGGTGATCGGTGCCGATGCGCAGGGCTCGACGATGCTCTCCGAGACCCTCGCGCAGTACTCCGCCCTCATGGTGATGAAGCACGAGTTCGGCGCCGAGAACATGCGCCGCTTCCTGGAGTACGAGCTGGATCACTACCTCATCGGCCGCAGCACGGAGCGCAAGCGGGAGATGCCGCTGGAGCTCGCGGAGGACCAGCCCTACATCCACTACAACAAGGGATCCCTCGCCACCTACGCGCTGCAGGACTACATCGGCGAGTCACGGATGAACCGCGCGCTGCGCGGATTTCTCGAGGCCACCCAGTTCCGCGGCCCGCCGTATCCGACCTCGCTGCAGCTGGTGGATTCACTGCGCGCGGCCACGCCGGATTCGCTCCGATACCTCATCACGGACCTCTTCGAGACCATCACCCTTTACGAATTACGCGCGGATTCGGCGAGGGGCACGCCGGTTCCTGGCAACCGATACCGCGTGGAGCTCTATGTCACGGCGAAGAAGCTGCGGGCGGACAGTCTCGGCAAGGAAACGGAGGTGCCGATGAGCGACTGGATCGATGTCGGGGTGTACACGCGGCCCGTGCCCGGCGAGGTCAGCCCCGACCGCGATGGCGTGCCCGTGTATCTGGAGAAGCACCGCATCCACCAGGGCGCGCAGATCATCAGCATCACGGTGGCGGCGCGCCCCTCGCGGGCCGGCATCGACCCCCTTCACGAACTGATCGATCGCAAGACCACGGACAACACGATCGGCGTCCAGGGCCTGTCCGTGCAGCGGCGGACAGTCCCGCGGGCGAGGCGTCCCTGAGCCGCCGGGGCGGCATCACCCCCCCGCTCGCTCGAGCCGGTCCCGCACGCCCGCCCATTCCGCGCTCTCCGGCACGCGCTCGATCACGATGACGCCGCAGCCGACGTCATCGAGAGCGTGCAGCGTATCGTACAGCCGGCGCGCGTACGCCTCCGGCGCCGAAGGCATGCGCACCAGCCACGGCGTGCTCGCGCCATCCAGCTCGCCCAGCAGCAACCCACCCACGCGCTCCCCGCGTGCGCTCCACTCGCGCACCAGCGCCACGAGGCGCGCGCGCTCCGCGGCGTGAAACAACATCACCCTCGCCCGCGGTGCGTAGTGCCGGTCCATCATCCCCGGCGAGGCCCGCGGCGAAATGTCCTCGGGTGCGGCGTCCCCGATCTCCCCTTCGGCATCCGGCGCGCCGGCGCGCGCGAGGTGTCCGCCGAAGATGACCCGCCCGATGACCGGCTCCAGCTCACGCGGTCCAATCGCGCCGGGACGCAGAATCACCGGCATCGGCGCGCCGATGTCGAGAACGGTGGATTCGATGCCCACCTCGGTCGGTCCGCCGTCGAGAATCAGATCCACGCGATCATCCAGCGCCTTCGCCACGTGCGCCGCCGTCGTCGGCGAGATTTCCGTGGAGCGATTCGCGCTCGGCGCGGCCACCGGGATGTCGGCCGCACGCAGCAGCGCGAGCGCGACGGGATGCGCGGGCACCCGCACGGCCACGCTCGGCAAGCCCGCCGTCACCGCTTCGGGAACGACGTCGCGCTTGGGCAGCAGCAGGGTGAGTGGCCCCGGCCAGAAGGCGGCCGCGAGGCGTGCTGCTCGCTCCGGCCACTCGCTCACCACGTCGCGCACCCGTGCCGCGTCCGCCAGGTGCACGATGAGCGGATTGTAGCTCGGCCGTCCCTTGGCGGCGTAGATTCGCTGCACCGCTGCGGTGTCGAGCGCGTGTGCCCCCAGGCCGTACACGGTCTCCGTGGGGAATGCCACCAGCCGGCCCTGCCGCAGCAGGCTGGCGGCGCGGGCGATCGCCTCCGGGTTCGGAGCGGCGGGATCGACTCGAAGAATGGCCATGGCGGGGTCCGCGCAAGATACGCTGCACCCATATTGTCTGCATGAACGAGATGCGCGCCCCGGCGGCGCTCTCCATCCGCTGGCGGCGCCTGGCCGAGTGGCTCAACTCGCTCCAGCCGAGCGAGAATGCGGTACTCATGGGCTCCGCCCTGGTCATAGGCATCGGCGCGGCGCTCGGCGTCGTCGGCTTCTACAAGTCGATCGACTTCGCATACAGGCTCTTTTATCGCCTGCCGGCGAGGTATCTGCCCGAGGCGAGCGTGCTCGCGTATCGGCCGGTGATCACGGCCGCCGGGATCGCCCTGGCGTGGTGGGTGATGCGGTACGTCGGCCGCGGCCACGATGGCCTCAACGTGCCGGACGTACAGCTCTCGGTGGTCCGACGCGGGGCCAGGATTCCTCCGCGCCCGGCGCTCGCCCGCACGGTGGCGAGCGCGATCACGATCGGATGCGGCGGGTCGGCAGGAAGTGAGGGGCCTGTGGTCGTCTTTGGCGCCGCGATCGGCTCCATTTTCGGCCAGGCGTTTCACTTCAGCCCGGAGCGGCTGCGGGTGCTCGTGGGTGCCGGCGCGGGCGCGGCCATCTCCGCCGCATTCAATGCCCCCATGGCAGGGGCGTTCTTCGCCCTCGAGGAGATCCTCGGGTCGCTCGGGGTGAGCGCCTTTCCACCGGTGGTCGTCGCGAGCGTCATAGCTGCCGTGGTCTCGCGCGCGGTGTTCGGCAACCACCCGGCGTTTCCGATCCCGGTGGAATACGGCTACGGGCTGGCACGCGAGGTGTTCGTGTTCTTCCCGCTGCTCGGCGTGGTCACGGGCATCACCGCCGCGCTGTTCGTGCGCATCTACTTTGCCGTCGAGCGCCTGACGAGGCAGCTGCCGATTCGCCGGCCGGTGCTGCCATGGATTGGCGGCCTGGTCGTCGGGTCGCTGGTGGTCGTCTCGAACGGGCTGCTGGTGGGCTACGGGCACCTGGCGGTGCACCTGGAGGTGTTCGGCCGCATGCCGTGGTGGGCGCTTACGTGGCTGGCCTTCGGCTCCATCGTCGCGACCTCGGTCACGTTGAACACCGGCGGCTCGGGTGGCCTCTTCACACCGTCATTGTACGTGGGCGCGGCCACCGGCGGAGCCTTCGGCGTCGCGCTCGCCGCCATGATGCCGGGTGCCCCGATCCGTCCGGAGGCATACGCCATCGTCGGCATGGGCGCCCTGGTAGCCGCGGCGACGCACGCACCGATCACCGGTATCCTGCTGGTGTTCGAGATGACGAACGACTATGCGATCGTGCTGCCGCTGATGCTCACGACGGTGATCGCCTATCTGGTCGCGCATCGTCTGGAGCACGATTCGCTGTACAGCGGCTGGCTACGGCGGCGTGGGGAGCACATCGAGGCGGGCGAGGACCAGCGGGCGCTCGCCCGCCTGCGCGTTGCGGATGCCTTCGATCCCGGTGCCACGAGCATCGGCGAGAGCGAGTCGGTGGCGGAGTTCATCGAGCACCTGGGGCACGCGGACCAGACGATCTTTCCAGTGGTCGATCCCGACGGGTTGCTCATCGGAGTGATCACGGTCGCAGACCTGGGCAGGGTGGCCAAGGACTACGGCAACCTCTCGTCCCTGCTCGTGGCAGCCGATCTGGCGCAGCCCTCGGAATCCATCGCGCCGGAGGAGTCGCTGCTGGATGCCACGCGGCGGATGGGCGTGCGCGGTGTCATGGCGCTGCCGGTGTCCGAAACGAACGGCCGCGTGCTGGGGGTGCTCAGCCGGCACCACGTCCTGGCCGCGTACGAACGCGAAACGGCCGGGAGCACCGGCGCCGTCAACGCCGCGGCCCACGCGTGAACACCCTCGAGTGGATCGCCGCCATCACGGGAGGCGTGAGCGTCTTTCTCAGTGCGCGCGAGAACATCTGGAGCTGGCCGACCGCCATCGTGAACGTCGCACTGTACACCGTGGTGTTCTGGCGGGCGGGGCTCTATTCGGACATGGGCCTTCAGGTGGTGTATCTCGCGCTTTCGATCTACGGCTGGTACGAGTGGTTGTACGGCGGCGCCCACCGCACCGAGCTGCGGGTCTCGCGCGTCACGGCCGGCGAGTGGGCCATTGCCGGTGGCGTCGCACTGGCGTTCTGGCTCATGCTCTGGCGAGCGACCGCCGGCCTGCCGGGCGTCTCGCTCGCGTACCTGGATTCGGCGCTGGCCACCGTGAGTCTGGTGGCGCAGTGGATGATGACCCGCAAGCGCCTCGAGAACTGGGTGCTCTGGATCCTGGTGGACGTCGCCTACGTGCCGATGTACATCTACAAGCGGCTGCCCGTGACGGCGGGATTGTATCTCGTGTTTCTCGCGCTCGCCGTGATGGGGCTGGTGGGATGGTGGCGCAGCTACCGGCGCGCCCCGGAGCCGGGGACGGCTCCCGCATGAGTGTGCCGGCCGCGGGGCATCGGCCGCCGCTGCGCGTCGTCCTCACCGGCTCCGAATCGACGGGCAAGACCACACTCGCCCGCGCGCTTGCGGGCGCGTATGGGATCGACTGGGTGCCGGAGTTCGTGCGCGCGTACGCCGGCGCGAAAGGCGCGCCTCTCGTGCTCGACGACCACGGTCCGATCGCGCACGGCCAGATGGCACTCGAGGATGCGCACCGTGCCCGGGCCATCGAGCGCGGCGACGCGATCGTCGTGCAGGACACCGACCTGCTGAGCACCGTGGTGTATTGCGAACATTACTATGGCACGTGCCCAGCCTGGGTGGCGGCCGCCGCGCGCGAACGGCGCCCCGACCTCTACCTGCTGCTCGAGATCGACGTGCCCTGGGCGC
>DATEPM010000023.1:0-2752 GCA_035273185.1 Gemmatimonadaceae bacterium | reverse complement strand
TGAACGCAAGCCGGCCACGGGTGCGCCCGCCGACCGCAACGCCGGCCGCCGCAAGAAGGGGAAGCGGGGGGCCGTCGATCAGGAAGCGGTGGAGGCGAACATCTCCAAGACGATCGCCGCGATCCGCGGCGGTCCGCAGCGCCGCACTGCGAGCGACATGCGCCGCGGCGCCCGCGAGGAGATGGAGGCGGTGCGTGCCGCCGAGCGCGAGCGCGAGAAGAAGACGGTGCACGTCAACGAGTTCATCACCGTCAGCGAGCTGGCGCAGATCCTCAAGGTGGCTGCCACCGAGATCGTGGCATTCGCGTTCAAGAATCTCGGCCTGATGGTCACCATCAACCAGCGGCTGGACTTCGATCAGATCGAGCTGATCGCGGGGGAGTTCGGCTTCCAGGCGGTGCGCGAGGACGAGTACAAGGCCGACGAGATCGTGGCCACCGAGGTGGAGAAGGACGAGGACAGGGTCCCGCGTCCGCCGGTGGTCACCATCATGGGCCACGTGGACCACGGCAAGACCTCGCTGCTGGACTACATCCGCAAGGCGAACGTGGTGGCGGGGGAGTCCGGCGGTATCACCCAGCACATCGGCGCGTACAGCGTGTCGCTGCCGAACGGCCGGGAGATCACCTTCCTGGACACGCCGGGCCACCAGGCGTTCACCGCGATGCGCGCCCGCGGCGCGCAGGTGACGGACATCGTCATCCTCGTGGTGTCCGCCGACGACGGGGTGATGCCGCAGACCATCGAAGCGATCTCGCACGCGCGCAACGCCAACGTGCCGATGATCGTCGCGGTGAACAAGATCGACCTGCCGCAGGCCAATCCCGCACGCGTGAAGCAGGAGCTGCTGCAGCACGGCGTGGTGCTCGAGGAGTTCGGCGGGGACGTGCTGTCCACGGAGATCTCGGCCAAGAAGGGCACCAACGTGCAGCAGCTGCTCGACAGCATCCTGCTGCAAGCGGAGATCCTGGATCTCAAGGCCAACCCCAATCGCCGCGCCGAGGGCGCGGTGATCGAGGCGCAGCTGGATCCGGGCAAGGGTCCCGTCGCGACGGTACTCGTGCGGAGCGGCACGCTGCGGGTGGGCGACGACTTCATCTGCGGCCACTACTCCGGACGCGTGCGGGCCCTGCTGGACGAGCGCGGCCGTCCCGTGAAATCGGCGGGGCCGGCCATTCCGGTGCAGGTGCTCGGCATCGAGGGCGTGCCCATGGCGGGGGACCAGCTGCTCGTGGTGGAGGATGCCGCCGCGGCGCGCGACGTCGCGCAACGGCGGCAGCGGCTGGATCGTGAGGCCAAGAGCCGCCGCACCTCGCGCGCCGGCGTCTCGCTGGAAGACTTCATGGCCCAGTCGGGCCCGGGCGTTCAGCGCAATCTGCGCATTCTCATCAAGGCGGATCAGGGCGGTCCGGCCGAGGCGCTCGCCGACGCGCTGGCGCAGCTCACCACCACAGAGGTCAAGGTGGAGGTGGTGCACCGGGGCGTGGGGGCGATCACCGAGGGCGACATCCTGCTCGCCAAGGCCTCCGGAGCGATCATCATCGGGTTCCACGTGCGGCCGGACAACAATGCCCGGACCGCGGCGGAGCGCGAGGGGGTGGACATCCGGCTGTACCGCATCATCTACGAGGCGGTGAACGACGTGCGCTCGGCGCTCGAGGGGCTGCTGCGTCCCGAGGAGCGCGAGGTGGTCCTTGGCGAGGCGGAGGTGCGCGAGGTTTTCAAGATCTCGCGGGTCGGCACCATCGCCGGCTGCGCCGTGCGCAGCGGCATCATCAACCGGCAGGCGCGCGTGCGCGTGATCCGCAACGGCGTGGAGGTGTATGACGGCAACATCGCGTCGCTGCGCCGCTTCAAGGAGGACGTGCGCGAGGTGCGGGACGGCTTCGAGTGCGGCATCAGCATCGAAAACTTCAACGACCTCAAGGTTGGCGACGTGATCGAGTGCTACCGCACGGAGGAGATCGCGCGCACGCTCGAGTCCGCGCCGCTGGCCTGAGGCGTGCCCCGCGCAAGACCATGCCGAGCGACAGGCGACGCCCCGATCGAGTGGCAGAGGCGATCAGGGAAGAGGTGGCAACCTTCCTGAGTCAGGACGTGAAGGACCCGCGCATCTCCGGCCTGGTGACGGTCACCGGGGTGGAGGTGACGCGGGACCTCCGCGCCGCCAGGATATTCGTGAGTGTATATGGCTCCGAGAGCGAGCGCCAGGCGACCTTCGAGGGGCTGGGCCACCTCGCGGGCCACCTGCGGTCGCGGATCGGGCGCGCGCTAAGGCTGCGGCTCGCGCCGGAGCTCACCTTCCGCCCGGACGAGAGCGTCTCGCGGGCCGCGCGGATCGAGACGCTGCTCTCGCAGATCAAGGATGGGCGCCCGGCCGGCGATGACGCGCAGGACGACTGATGGCGTGCTGCTCGTCGACAAGCCGGAGGCGCTCACCTCGCACGATGTCGTCGCGATTGCCCGCCGCGCGCTCGGCGTGCCGCGGGTGGGCCACACCGGCACGCTGGATCCGTTCGCGACGGGGCTGCTGGTACTCCTGGTGGGGCGCGCCACCCGGCTCGCTCCGTACGTCGAGGGCGAACCCAAGCAGTACCGGGCGTGCATCCGCTTTGGCGTGGAGACCGATTCCGACGACTGCACCGGCGCCGAGCGCCGCACCGCGCCGCTGCCTGATGCCGCGGCGGTGGACCGCGGGCTCGCGGCGCTGACGGGTGGCCTGCGCCAGCAGCCGCCCGCCTTCTCCGCGAAG
>DATEPM010000022.1:0-4195 GCA_035273185.1 Gemmatimonadaceae bacterium | reverse complement strand
GGTGTAGGGTCGGCCTCAATGGTCCGCCGGCTCGCGCTCGCACCGTTTCTGTTGCTGCTCTTCGCGTTCGCTCCGGTTGCGCATGCCGCATTCCCGGGAGCGAATGGGCGGATCGCGTTCGTCCGGGAGCCCGCACCCAGCCAGCCCGCCGCGCCCGACCTGATCTTCAGCGTGATCCCTGACGGCAGCGGCCTTCTGCCTCTGACGAGCGGCGCTAACGACACTTACTACCCAGCCTTCTCGCCAAACGGCATGATGATCGCGTACACGGCGCCGGATGCCACCGACCCGAACAGCTCCAGGATCTGGGTCGCGAGCTCCGACGGCTCCCAGCCCCACGAGATCGCCCAGGTTCCGGGCGTGATTTATGACGATTCCAACCCGAGCTGGTCGCCCGACGGCACTCGACTCGTGTTCCAGCGGCTGATCTTCGACAGCAGCGGCATGCACGTGACCGGCGCTCCGCTCGTGATCGCTAACGCGGACGGGTCGGGAGGGGGCTCGGCCATCGCCGGCACGGACGAAGACCAGTCTCCCGCCTGGTCTCCCGATGGCACTCGCATCGCCGTCTCCCACTACACGAACAGCAGCCCCCCGTACGTGCTCGACGTGATCAACGCCGACGGGTCGAATCGCAGGACGCTCGACACTCCTCCATCCGGCACCGAGGTTGACAACTCACCCGCGTGGTCGCCGGACGGCGCGACTGTGTGGTTCGACCGGGGCGCGGAGAGCGTCGGCTGCTCGTCCGCGTCGCAGATCTACGCCGCGCCGGCGAACGGCTCGTCCGGTGCTGTGCTCATCAGCAAGGACCCGTCGTTCAGCGACTACGAGCCGGCGCCGTCGCCCGACGGCTCAAAGGTGGCGTTCGTGCGCTGTGACGACTCGACCGATGACATCCACCACATCTACACGATGAACGTGGATGGCAGCGGGGCCGTGCCGGTGACGAGCGGCACGACGGTGGATGACTACGTGCCGGACTGGCAGCCCCTGGCACCGCTGTTCGGCTCCGCGCCGAGCATCAGCGGCAAGAGCGTGAACAACCAGACGCTCAGCGCCACCGCGGGAATCGCCACCGCCGGCACGACCGTGCTCCAGTTCGAGCGCTGCGACTCGCACGGAGCGAACTGCGTGCCCATCCCCGGCGCCTCGGCGAGCCGCGCCCACGCTGCCGCGTCCAGCCTCACCTACAAGCTCACCACTGCCGACCTTGGCCACGCGATCCGCGTGCACCAGACGCAGATCAACCCGGCAGGGTCGAGTTCCGCCGACTCCGCGCCCACGAGCTCCGTCGTGCCGAGCGCAGGCCACTGCTCGAACGTGTTCGCCGGGACAGCGAAGGCGGATCGAATCAGCGGCAGCTCGGGCAGCGACCGGATCAGCGGCGGCCGCGGGCGCGACAGGCTGTTCGGCCTGGGCGGCGCGGACTGCCTGAGCGGGGGCGCCGGCAATGACATCCTGAGCGGCGGCAAGGGCAACGACACGCTGAGCGGCGGAGCCGGCAGCGACCGGATCACGGCCGGACCGGGCCGAAACAAGGTGAACGGCGGGGCGGGGAACGACGTGATCAACGTGCGCAACCACAGGCGCGACGTGGTCAACTGCGGCAAGGGCCGCAAGGACCGCGTGATCGCCGACCGTGTGGACAAGCTCCGCGGCTGCGAGCGCGTGGTCCGGCGCAAGTAGGCGCGCTCTCATATGTCCGTCCAATAGGTCCTGACGGGTCGAGTCCCCCTGCGTTCATGCATTGGACGTAGGAAGAGGAGACCCAGAAATGAAGATCCCATTTGGAAGGGCCACACAGTGACTTTTGACTTCACCGGAGCGGAGCTGGTGAGGGCTAGGCTGCCCCATGGGGTTCCAGGCAGCCGGCCGTGCACGGCCACGATGCTGATCGACCAGTCGGCTTCTCCCGCCCCTGGCGGGACGGCCTGACACGGACGTTTCGGCTTCCGGCCAGGAGAGGATTGTGCAAGGGGTTCCTCGTCACAGGCGGTGCGAGGAGCCCCTGCCTCTCTGCTTGTCCGGCAAACATGCCGATAATGCATGGGATGGCCGGGATGGCGGCACAGCTCCCGGGGGCGAAAATGCCCTCTACCGCCCTGCGTGTAATGGGCGACGATCGCCTGTTCCGGCTGGCGGCGTCCGGGGATTCACGAGCCTTCGAACTGCTCTACGAGCGCCACTACCAGGCGATCTACCGCTACTGCCGCTCGATCGTGGGGAACCCGGAGGACGCGGCCGACGCGCTGCAGAGCACGATGGCTTCGGCGCTGCGCGCAATCGTCGGCGAGCAGCGCGACATCCCGGTGAGGCCGTGGCTCTTCCGGATCGCGCACAACGAGAGCGTGTCGCTTCTGCGCAAGCGCCGCCCGCACGCGGCGATCGACGTCGCCCTGGAGATCGAGGCTCCCACGCACGACCCAGCGGTCAAGCAGCGGCTCGCGGATCTCGTCCGGGACCTGCGGCAGCTGCCGGACGCCCAGCGCGGGGCGCTCGTGATGCACGAGCTGAGCGGGCTGCCGTATCGCGAGATCGGCTCGGCGCTCGAGGTGACCGAGGCGCACGCACGCCAGCTGGTGTACGAGGCGCGAACGGCACTCCACGACCTGGCGGAGGGCCGGGACATGGAATGTGACCAGGTCCGCCGCACCATCTCCGACGGCGACCGCCGCGTCCTGCGCGGCCGCCGCATTCGCTCGCACCTGCGCACGTGCTCCCGGTGCGCCGGATTCGAGCAGGTGCTGAGCACCCGTAGGCGCGACCTCGCCGCGATCGCGCCGCCACTGCCGGCCGCCGCGGCCGCGGGGCTGCTGCACAAGCTTCTCGGTGGCGCAGGTTCGGGCAGCGGCGGAGCCGCGGCCGCATCTTCGTCGGGCGCCGCCGGCTTCTCATCCGCCGTGGGCGGCAAGGCGTTGGTCGCGTCTGGAGTGTCGAAGCTGGTGGCAGTGGCGGCCGTCACCGTGGCTGCCGGCGCGGGAGCGGTGGAGGTGGCCAGGACCACGAGCCATTCGCACGGCGGTCCAGGCGTGAGCGCACATTCATCCGCGGCCGCGTCCCATGCGGCGAAGGCGGGTGCCGTGGTCACCCCATCCGTCACGACCAAGCCCGTGAGCGCGCCCGGCGCTTCCGGTAGCGCCCCCGGCAACCAGCAGGCTGCGAAGGCGCACACGCAGCACGGCGCGGCGGGGGGCGGCAGCGGTTCCGTCTCGCACCCGGCGCATCCCACGCACCCCGCACATCCCACGCACCCGACCCATCCGACGCACCCCGCACATCCCACGCATCCGAGCAATCCGGGCAATTCGTCGCACACGTCCCACCCGAGTCATCCCGCACATCCGACGCATCCCACGCCGCCGATAACTCCTGCGCAGCCCACGCGTCCGACGCATCCGTCGCACCCCACCACGCCCGGCGCCGGACAGCAGAACAGCTCCACCCACGACAACCCGCACGCGCTGACGACTCCAGTGATCCCGACCACGCCCGTGGTCACTGCGCCGCCGGCCGGACAGGGCAACGGGAGCGGCAATAGCAACGGCAGCGCCAACGGGAACGGCAACAAGGGCGTTCTCGGCACCATCCCGTAGCCACGCCCTCGGCAAGCTCGCGCGCACTGTGTAGTCTTGGTCGCGCATGGCGTTCCTTCTCGACCTGCGACTTCTCCTTCTCCCCCCTCGGGGGGAATAACGCGTGGCGGCCGCGCAGCCGCAAACCGATTCGGAGAAGGCAGGACCTGAGAAGAGAGGAATAGGAACGACATGAGCGATCGAGAGCGAAGAGACGAGAACCGAGTACGCGTCTTCGACACGACGCTGCGCGACGGCGAGCAGTCGCCCGGCATTTCGCTGAACAAACAGGAGAAGCTCGAGATCGCACACCAGCTCGCGCGCCTCGGCGTGGACGTGATCGAGGCAGGCTTCCCGATCACCTCACCCGGAGACTTCGAGTCCGTTCAGGCGATCGCCCGCGAGGTGGAGGGTCCGGTTATCTGCGGCCTTGCACGCACGAGCGCGCAGGACATCGACGCGGCCTGGAACGCTGTGAAGGACGCAGAGCGGCCGCGTATCCACACCTTCATCGCCACCAGCGACATCCACATCGAGCGCAAGCTGCAGACCACGCGCGAGGACGTCAAGGGCCAGGCTCGCGCGGCAGTGGCGCACGCCAAGCAGTACCTGGAAGACGT
>DATEPM010000021.1:0-13252 GCA_035273185.1 Gemmatimonadaceae bacterium | reverse complement strand
CGGGTGCGATGGCGCGCCTCGCCGCCGACGCCGCCGCGCCGCGGCTGGAAGACGTGCTGGGACCCACTGCGTCGGTGCAGGCCTTCGTGGCCGCGTCGGACGGAGATTGGAGTTTGGTCATGTCGCAGGGCATCTACGAATGCCGCGCGGTAAGCGCGCCCGCCGCGGTGCCGGGCACGCGGCGCATGGCGCAGCCCCGCGATCGTGCGCTGCTCGCCGACTGGGTGCAACGCCTCTCGGCCGAGGCGCTGGCGGAGCGCCTGGGCGATGAGGATGCGCTCGCGCGCATCGGCGGCCATCTCGCGCGGGGGACGATGCACGTCTGGGAGAATGCGGACGGCGCCGTCTCCCTCGCGGCGGCCGTGGCCCCGACGCCGAACGGCATCCGGATCAACAACGTGTACACTCCGCCGGAGCACCGGCGCCGCGGCTACGCCAGCGCGCTCGTGGCAGCGCTGACCCAGGCGGTGCTCCACGGCGGGCGGACCTTCGCGTTCCTGCACACGGACCTGGCGAATCCGACCTCGAACGGGATCTATGAGCGCATCGGCTATCGCCGTGTGGCGGAGCTGCAGGTGCTGCGGCGACTGGCGCCGGCGGCTGGCGCGCCGGAGGTTCCGTCGGCGGGATAGCGCATCGTACCGCACGGCGCGCCCGCGCTGCTCGCGCTTCTGTTCCGGCCGCCGCATGTTCACGGCATTGCCCATCGCCCATTTCCCTCCACTCCCTCGCCTCGTGTCATTCCCGCGCCGTTGCTCGCTCCGCGCTCACGCCGCCAGTCAGCACCACCTCGCGGCGGTCGCGCTGCTCGTTCTGGCCGCCACCCCGCCGGCCGCCGCACAGGGGACACCGCGCGCGCCGCGCTTCGAGGTCGGCGTCGCGGCCGCGGCGGGCGCCGAACCCCTGACCGGTCGCGTGTTCGTGATCGTCACGCGCGACACGACCACCGAGCCGCGCCTGCAGACGTTCTCGTGGGGCGATGCCGTGCCATTCTTCGGCGTGGACGTGAGCGCGCTCGCGCCGGGACACGCCGCCATCGTCGACGCGAGCACGCCCGGCTATCCCGTCAGGTCGCTCGCCGATCTGCCGCCGGGGGACTACGCGGTGCAGGCCGTGCTCAACGTGTACACGGAGTTCCACCGTGCCGACGGCCACGTGATCTGGGCACACATGGACCAGTGGGAGGGACAGCAGTGGAACATCTCGCCCGGCAACCTGGTGAGCGCCGTGCAGCGCGTGCACCTGGACCCACGCCAGCCGCGCACGGTGCGGCTCACCCTGGCACACCGCATTCCGCCGATCCCGATGCCGCCGGATTCCAGGTGGGTGAAGCACGTGAAGATCCAGAGCCCGATGCTCACGCGCTTCTGGGGACGCCCGATCTATCTCGGTGCGGTGGTGCTGCTGCCCAGGGGCTATGATGCGCCGGGCGACACCACGCGGTATCCGGCCATCTATCAGCAGGGGCACTTCAGCCTCGGCGCGCCCTTCGGCTTCGCCACGGCGGGCCAGCCCGAGACACCGGAGCAGCGCGCGCGCCGCCGCCTGCGCACGGAGCGCGAGCCCGGCTACGAATTTGCGCAGAGTTGGATGAGCGATGACTTCCCGCGCATGGTGGCGATCACATTCCAGCACCCCACGCCGTACTACGACGACTCGTACGCGGTGAACTCGGTGAACGACGGCCCCTACGGCGACGCCATCGTGCAGGAGTTGATCCCGTATCTGGAGCGGCACTTCCGGCTGCTGCCCGCGAGCTATGCGCGTCTGCTCATCGGCGGCTCCACCGGCGGCTGGGAGGCCGCCGCGCTCCAGATTCAGCATCCCTACGTCTTTGGCGGCGCCTGGGCGATGTACCCCGACCCGGTGGACTTCCGTCGCTACCAGATGAGCGACATGTACAGCGACACCAGCGCCTTCGTCGTGCGGCGCAATGCCTGGATCTCCTCGGAGGTGCCGGCGGAACGTGGGCCGGATGGGATGCCGGTGGTGGGCATCCGGGAGGAGAGTCAGTTGGAGGCCGTCCTCGGCACTCGCGGCCGCTCCGGCGAGCAGCTGGAGGCATGGGAAGCCGTGTGGGGCCCGATCGGCGCCGACGGATATCCCAGAGCGCTGTGGGACAAACGCACCGGCCACATCGATCACGACGTCGCCGGGTACATGCGCGACCACGGCTACGACCTGCGCTGGTATCTGGCGCAGCACTGGGCCACACTGGCCCCGCCGCTCCGCGGCAAGCTGCACTTCGTCGTGGGCGACATGGACAATTACTATCTGAATCTCGCCGTCTACCTGATGCAGGACTTCCTGGAGCACGCCACGCCGCCGGCCGATGCGACCTTCGATTACGGCAGGCCGATGAAGCCGCACGGCTGGCAGCCGTGGACCAATGCGGACTTCGTGCGCATGGCGAGCGATCAGGTGCGCAGGCAGGCGGCGGCCCAACGATGAAACCACCTCGCCTGCTTGGCGCCGCCCTGCTGGCGGGCGCGATTGCCTGCCACCGCGAGCGCCCGCTCCTCACCCCGGCCACCGCCTTCTGGCAGCAGCGCGCGCCGGACCAGTTCCGGGTCCGCGTGCGAACCACGCAGGGGCCCTTCGTGCTCGCGATCACGCGCGCCTGGGCTCCCATCGGCGCCGATCACTTTTATAATCTGGTACGGGCGGGATACTACGACGATTCGCGCTTCTCGCGCGTGCTGCCGCAGTTCATCGCGCAGTTCGGCCTTGCCGGCGACCCGCGCGTCACTGCCGTCTGGAAGGACCGCCCGATCCCGGACGACCCGGTGCGCACGAGCAACGTCCGCGGCACCATCGCCTATGCTATGACGGGCCCGAACACGCGCACTACCCAGCTGTACATCAGCCTGCGCGACAACGCGCGCCTCGATGCGCAGGGATTCGCGCCGATCGGCCGCGTGGTGGAGGGCATGGACGTCGTGGACCGGCTGTACGACGGCTACGGCGAGCGCTCCGGCGGCGGGGTACGGGCTGGACGCCAGCAGAAGGTCATCGCCGAGGGAAACAAGTACCTCGATAGAGAGTTCCCGAAGCTGGATCGGTTGCTCAGTGCGCGCATCGTCCATTAGCGCCAGGGCTGGCGACAATGACGATGCGCCAGACTGGAGTCATCCCGATCGAGATCTGTCGCGGAGCCATTCTGCCGCAGGTACCTCATCCCGACCGAGGTCCGTCGCGGAGCCAGTCTGGGTGCGCCCAGACTGGCTCCGCGGCGATCATCCCTTCAGGTTCGGATTGTTCTGCGTCTCCACATCCGGTAGCGGGACACACGTCGTCGGACCGTAGGTCTGGCCTTTGTGGTTCACCCCGGACGGAAAGGGAATGTTCTTCCGCAGCATGTCCCCCAGCCGCTGCCCCTCGGTGAACAGCTGCCGGCGGCGCTCCTCCAGCACGATGGCCGTGACGTCGCTGCCCTCGCTCCCATCCAGCGGCGCCACGCCGGACGACGCACGCACCCGGTTGATGGCGTCCTTGGCCGCCTGCGGGTCGGAGGTGGCCACCGCCTCTGCGTAGATCAGCTGCGCCTCCACCCAGCTCGCGAGCGGCACCGGTGCCGCGCCGTTGCCGACGTACTTCTGCTGCTGCCACTGGGGCGTCACGCCGTCCTGCCCGTTCCGGCCGGTATTCTTCACCTTCACCCGCGGATCCGGCACGCCCCCCACGGTGAGATTCCGGTACGCGGGGTCCACGGTGAGGAAGTCGTTCCGGATGGTCATGTTGTAGATCCGGTTCTCCCGGGCTGGCGTCTGCTCGGAATACTCCGAGACGCGGAGATAGCCCGCGGGCACCGCCTGGGCGTCGGTGGCGGCGGCGGGCAGATCGCCCAGATCGAGCTCCGCGCGCGCGCGCCCCACGTGCGCCATGTTGGTGATGTCCGTGTAGTCCGCCGTGGACGCGTAGCCCAGCGCGTCCGCGAACCGCTGCTCCGCGAGCTTCCACGTATCGTCGCGCGTCATGAGCGGGCCGTTGTTCACGGTCATGGTGCACATGCCCTCGCCCAGCAGCACATACGCATAGCCGGCGTACGCGCTCAGCTCGGCCAGCATCTTCACGCGGTCCGGCACCTGCGCGTCGGTGAAGCCGCTGATGCGCCGCACCGCGTCCTCCGCCATGAAGCGGGCCTCCTGCATCGGCGCGAAGAACCCTAACGACGTGGTGGTGCGGGAGCCGGGGCAGCTCCCCGCCTGGGTCTTGGTCTCGACACCGCGCCAGCCCCACTGGTTGGCATCCACGAAGTACGTGGACACGTCGTACTCGCCGGAGAGCACGCCGCCCGTGAGGATGAACTGCGTGAAGGCGCACTCGAACTGCCCCAGCGCCGAGACGTCGAGGATCGGCGCCATCGCGGGGTTGTCGAGCGAGGCCGCCGGCACGTTGCCGGGGTTGTCGACGCTGAGCAGGCTGTCGCAGGCCGCCAGCGCGGCGAGCGCGCCGGCCGCCAGCGCCATCGATGCCCGCGCGAGCGCGCGATGGGCACGCCACCACGGGCGGCGCGTCGTCCTGTACTGTCGCATGATGGACTCCTCGTTCATCAGAAGGTGAGCCGCAGCGTCGCCGTGAAGCTGGCGGTCGGCGGCATGATCGTCTGAAAGCCACTGGAGAGCTGTCCGCTGGCGCGGATCTCCGGATCCCACACGTGCATGCCGGCCACCGGGATGCTCACCTGGCCGTCGCGCGCGGTGTTCCAGCCGTCCTGCGCGGTCCACAGCATCATGAGGTTCCGCCCCGCCACGCTCACCGAGCTGCGGCTCACACCCATGCGCGCGGTGATGGCCTGGGGGAGCGTGTAGGTCGCGGACACCTCGCGCAGCCGGAGAAAGCCGGCCTTGTACGTGCCCGTCGCGTCGTTCTCGATGCCGCGATACGCCTGTAGCAGCGGATCGTTGCGCAGGATCACCGCCCTGGTGAGGCCGAGGTTGTGCAGGGCGCGCACCTCGGTGTCGGCCTGGTAGTTGCCCCCCGTACCGTCGGCGCGCACGTACAGGCGCAGGTTGTCCCACAACGTGAGCGTCGTGTTGAACCCCGCCTGCCACGTGGGCTGGGATGGCCCCCAGCGCACGCGCGGCGCGCTGGAGCACGGCACCACCGGGCCGCCCATCTCCAGCCCGTCCCGTCCGGTGCCGCCGTCGCACACCGCCCCGGTCACGAAGCCTGACGAGTCGATGGTGGCCGCGCGGATCTTGTACATGAAGATGTCGCCGATGCCGAAGTCCACGCGGTTCTGCGCCTGGCCCCCCGGGACCGTGATGAACTTGATGCCACCCATGTCCTCGATGCGGGTGCCGTTCGAGGCGAGCTGGGTGCCGAACTCCCAGGTGAGGTTCTGGCGCTGCAGGATGCGCGTGTTGAGCGCCAGCTCGTCGCCCCAGCCGCTCACGCGGCCGATGTTCACAACCTGTGATCCCGGAAAGCCGAGCGACGGTGCGAGCGGGTCGTTCACGATGGCATCGGTGATGCGGCGGTGATAGTGCGTGTAGTTGATGTCCACGCGGCCGCCCAGCACCGTGCTCTCGAACCCGGTCTCCAGCTCGGTGCTGCGCTCGGGCTTGAGCGCGGGATTGCCGAAAGAACCCGGGACCAGCGCTGGCTTGTTCTGGTAGCCGACGGCCGGCGTATAAAGCTGCGAGGCATCGAAGGTGCCCGGCTGGGTGCCCGCCGCGCCGAGGGCGGCGCGCAGGCGGAAGCTGTTCACCCAGCCCAGGTGGAACCACGGCTCCTCGCTCATCACCCAGGCGCCGCTGAACTTCGGGTAGTACGCGGCCTTGAACTGCTTGCCGAAGGCGCTGTTGTCGTCGCCGCGGAGCGCCGCCGTGAGGAAGACGCGATTGTTCCAGGCGGCTTCCTCCTGGCCGAACACGCCGACGGTCGCATTCGCGGAGTACGTCTCGGAGCCGCTGCGGGTGGCGCCGCCGCTCACGGTCGTGATCGGGATGGCCGGGAAGGTGGACCCGGTCGCGGTGATGGTGCTCAGGTCGTTGTGATAGTACTGCAGGCCGACGGAGCTGGTGAAGCTCAGGTTCTCGCCTCGCGAGTACTTCGCCGAGCCCGCGTAATCGAGGGTGATGTAGTTCTGCAGGGCGCGCGAGACGCTCTTGTTCCCGAGGCCGTCGCTGCCGAGGTACAGGGTGCCCTCGGGCTGCAACGGGTAGAGCGTCCAGTTGTTCTCGTTCGTGACATCGAGGCCAGTGACGAGCCGATTGGTGAACCAGGAGAAGGGACTGTAGCTCGTGGTGATGCTCGTGGTGGTCCGGTCCGCGTCGGCGTGGCTCTGCACCGAGGGCCACTCCTCCGGGGGCGACTCGAAGCCGCGATTGCCCTTGTCGAGCGTGAGCGGGCTGCCCCACACCAGGTTGCCGAAGGGGTCCACGTCGATGGCCTCCTGCGCCAGCCGCGTGCGGTTGCGCACGTATCCCACGCTGGTCTGGATCTTCAGCTTGTCGTTCACCAGCAGGTCCAGGTTCGCGCGCGCCCCCAGCTTCTTCGCCCAGTTCCAGTCCACGACGCCGACGTCGTCATCCCATGACAGCGATGTGAAGTAGCGCGTGATGTCGGTGCCGCCGGCGAGGCTCAGGTCGTATCCCTGGTTGTTGCCGTTCGTGAAAATGGGGCCGTTGCCGTACTGCACCTCGTGCCGGTACAGGTTGACGCTGTCCAGCAGGCCGGTCTTGGGGTCCTTGCTGAAGAGCATTCCCGCGCGCCCCTCGGGGTTCGCGAGCCAGTTGGTCCCCTGACGCGTGGAGAAGTTCCACTGCGGCGCGCCGGTCTTGCCACGCTTCGTGATGATCTGGATCACGCCGTTAGATGCCTCGGTGCCGTACAGCGTGCCCGCTGCCGGCCCCTTGATGACCTCGATGCTCTCGATGTCGTTCGGGTCGATGTCGTCCAGCCGGCTGGCACCGAGACCGCCGCGCTGCGTGGGACCGCGATTCGCCGCGGCGTCCATACGCACGCCATCGATGTAGATGATGGGATCGTTGCTGAGCGACATGCTGCTGGTGCTGCGGATGCGCACCTGTGATCCGGTGCCCACCTGCCCCGACGCCGGCAGCATGACCACCCCCGGCGTGCGATCGCCGATCACCTGCCCCACGCTCAGCGCGGGTGCCACCGCCAGCACGTCGGCCGGCTTGATGCTCTCGATCACGTTCCCCACCGCACGGCGTTGGGTCTCCCCCGGTGTGCCGGTGACGACCACCTGATCGAGCATCGCGGATTGCTGCGACAGCGCGAAGTCCGCCGTCGCGATCTCGCCGGCACGCAGCGTCACCTCGCGCTGCACGGGTTGGTAGCCGATGAGCCGCGCGCGCACCGTGACGGTCCCCGCCGGCAGCCCCGTGACGGTGAAGTGGCCGGACGGATTCGTGCGTGCGCCGCGCGTCCCGGGGCCCTCGGTTGCGCCTGCGCCGAGCACGGCGATCTCCACGTCCGCGAGCGGTTGCCGCCCCGCGGAATCCACCACCTGGCCGGTGAGGGTCGCGGTCTGCTGCGCGCCGGCGCGCCGGGCGCCCCCGGTCCCCGCCCACACGGCGAATGCGAGGAGCAGCGCGCCCCCCTTACCGATTCCTGCTCTCATCAAGCCTCCCAACGGTGAAGTGAGTGAACCAGCGGTCGTACCAGCCCAGGCTCCGATCGATGACGTCCACCACGTGCGCGGTTTCGCGCACGCCATGGCCCTCGCGCGGGTAGCGCAGCATCATCGCTGGTACGCCGACGTCCTTCAGCGCGATGTAGAACTGCTCCGCCTCGGCGATGGGCACGTCGTTGTCGTTCTCGCCATGCACGAACATCGTCGGCGTCTTCACCCGTGCCACGTAGCGCAGGGCGCTCCGCGCCCACAGCGTGTCCATCAGATGTCCCTCATGGGGATAGGCGCCGAACTCCACGGCCAGATAGTCGTGGTAGTACGCCATGTAGTTGAAGCTCACCAGATTCGAGATCCCCGCCGTCGGGACGGCCGCGCGGAAGCGCGCGGTGCGCGTGATGAGCCAGTCGGTGAGCTGGCCGCCGTAGCTGGTCCCCTCGACGCCCAGCCGGTCGGGGTCGATCCAGGGATGCCGCGCGAGCGCGGCATCCACCCCCGCCAGCACGTCGCCCGCCTCGCGGCCGTCCTGATCCTTGTAGATGGCATCGGCGAAGTGCTGGCCATAGCCCGTGGACCCGCGGTAGTTCACCATGAGCGACGCGAAACCGTGCGCGGCGTACACCTGGGCCTTCTCGTTGAAGCCCGCACCCTGCGCGCCGTGCGGACCCCCGTGGATCATCACGATCATCGGATAGCGCGCACCCGGCGTCACCCCCAGCGGCTTCGTGAGGAACGCCTCCACGGCGAGTCCATCGCGCGCCCGGAAGGTGAACGCCTCCACGGGCGCAACGCGCCGGCCGGCCAGCACCGCGCCGTTCAGCGCCAGCAGCGCGCGCGTAGCACCCGTCGCCGTCGTGAGGCAGAGCGCCGCGGGCTCGCGCGCCGTGGCGAAGGCGTACACCACGCTGCCGTCCGGCCCCAGCGACCAGCCGCCGACGCTGCCGCTGTCCGCCGTGATGCGCCGCGGCATCGCGCCGTCGAGCGGAATGCGATACAGCGCCGCCGTGCCGCGCTCCTGGACGACGGTGTAGAGCGCGCTCCCGTCGGCCGCCCAGCGGGGGGCGCGCTGCCGGTTGTCGATCGCCAGTCCGATCTCCCGGCGGTGCCGCCCGTCGGCGTCCATCACCCAGACGTGGGTGTCCTCCATCGTCGTCTCTGAGGACGTCAGCTTCCGCTTGGTGCCCAGGAAGGCGATCTGCCGGCCGTCGGGCGACCACACGGGCTCGTACTCGGGTGAAGGGGTGCTGGTGATCTGCCGGACGACGCCAGTGGCGACGTCGATCGCGAACACGTCGTAGTTGAAGACGCGATCCGGGTCGCTGCCGTGATTCGAGATGAAGAGGATCGATGCGCCGTCGGGCGACCACTGGATGCTGTGCTCGTACCAGTTGCCGGACGTGAGCTGGCGCACCGTGCGCGTCGCCACGTCCACCACGAAGACGTGCAGCCGGCGGTTGTCGTCGAAGTGGGTGAGCCCCTCGCTGGCCGTCGGCTTGTAGGCGTACCGCGTGATCACCATTGGATCGCCGTTCGCCTCCGCTTCCGGTCCCGGCGTGCTCGAGACATACGCGATGCGGCTTCCGTCCGGCGACCAGGCGATGCGCTCGCCCGTGGACGGCAGCACGTGATTGGTGCCGCGCACTGGCGCGAGGAAGCGCGCGCCGGTGCCGTCAACGTCGGCCACCGCGATGCCGGTGCTGTCGCCCAGCCGGCCCAGGAAGGCAATGCGGCGACCGTCCGGCGACCACCGCGCACTCGAGGCGCCCGTGTCGTCGGTGCCCAACCGCGACGCGGCGCCGCTGGCGAGAGCGCGAATCCAGGTTTCGGCGTGCGGGCGGCCGGGACCGTCATTCCTGCGGAAGGCGTAGGCCACGCGTGCGCCGTCCGGAGAGAGCTGCACGTCACCCAATCCGCGAAGCGCGTAGAGGTCCTCGCTGCGCAAGCCGCGGGCATCCTGCGCCACGAGCCGCAGCGCGGGCGCCGCCGCGCCGCAGGCGGCGAGCGCGCACGCTAGCACGAAGCGTTGCATGAGTATGAGTGTCGGGGAGGGGAAGCTGAAGCTGCTGGACTCGTGCGGAGGTGCGAGCCGACCCGCCGGCGTCAGCGCCGGCGGTGTACGGGACCGGGAGCCCATGCCGCGGTGTCCGCGGCGCTCGCCGGCCCGATCTTCCCTTCCACGGAATTCATGAGCACTTGTGGGTCGTACACGCGACCCGCCTTGATCACCAGCCGCGGCAACCGCACGCGGCGAATGTCCTGCACCGGATTGCCACGCACGATCACCAGGTCGGCCCACTTGCCCGTCTCGATGCTGCCCAGGCGGTCGCCCACGCCGATGGCGCGCGCGCTGTTGATGGTCGCGATGCGCAGC
This sequence comes from Gemmatimonadaceae bacterium, assembly GCA_035273185.1. Classification (GTDB taxonomy): domain Bacteria; phylum Gemmatimonadota; class Gemmatimonadetes; order Gemmatimonadales; family Gemmatimonadaceae; genus AG2. The sequence goes on along the minus strand of DATEPM010000021.1, from coordinate 3,278 downwards.
ACCGCCGCGTTCGGGATGCCGGAGAGCGACAGTGACAACAGCTCGCGATTAACGGCGAAGGGCGTGAAGAACTGGCCCCAGCTGGGGTGGTCGGTGCCCAGCGTGATGAGATCGCCGCCGCCCGCATCGTAGAAGGCCTTCACTTCCTTGCGCTTGTTCCAGTAGATGTTCTCGAACTGCTGATTGATCTGGCGCGGCGGCCGTGCCTTGAGCACGGAGTCCATGTACGGCGTCAGGAAGCGGCGTTCGTCGGTGTAGTACGTGAACACCTCGGGATCCTGCTTGCCGTAGTAGCCGTAGGCGCTGAGGGTGGCGTCGTAGTAGACGTGATTGGCCTTGAACAGCGCCGCGATCCTGTGAAAGGCCGGCGTGTCGAAGGTCATGTGCTCGTACGACGCGTACGCGGGTCGGTCGGGGGTGAACGCGTCGCCGCCCATGAAGTGCTCGATCCGGTCGATTCCCATGAGGATCGCGTCGCGCGGGTTCACGCTGTTGCGGAAACCGGAGTCCAGATGGCCCGTGACCGTGAGCCCGTGCAGATGCGCGCGCGCGATGAGCGCCCGCAGCTGGTCAGCGGTGATCCCCTTCGCCTTGAATCCCTTCACGCCCAGCGCGGCCCAGTGGTCCACCTCGGAATCGATCTGCTGGGTGGTGATGTCGCGGTTCCACCCGGGACGCGCGGTGCCGAAGTACGGGCCCGAGTTCAGGAGTCGCGGTCCGGGCTCCTCGCCGTCGTCGATGCGGATGCGCAGCGCGCGCATGGCGTCGGGATCCATCTCCCCCGCGGGCCAGGTGGACGTGACGCCATTCGCAAGAAAGAGCGATGGATACGCCACCGTCTCGTCCTTGCGGCCAGCGTTGAACAGATCCATCGCGTAGTGCGCGTGCAGATCGAACAGCCCGGGGATCACCGTCTCCGTGTCGGCCAGCTGGATGCGTTCGGCATCGGCCGCCGCGATCGAGAGATCACCGCCGACGCGCAGCAGCTTGCCCGCGCGCACGAGGATCCCGGGATTGCGCACGCGCGCGTTGCCCGTGGACGTGAACATCCAGCCGCCGGTGAGCAGGAGATCGTGCTCCTGGGCGCGCGCGGCGGCGGGCAGCAGCCCGAGGAGGCACGACAGCAGCAGGGCGAGCGTCTTCATTCTGAGGGGCCGATCCGGAGGGAGCGCAGCCTGCAGGAAAGGGCCGCAAAAAGTCGGATACCATATACAATCGGGCTCAACCTGCCGCAAGGAGAACCGGCGTACTGGCCGGAGCTCAACCCCCGGAGCAGCTTACGCGTACCCGAGGTAATAGGTGTGGCGCGCCCAGCGCGCCCGTGGTTTCCCACCATCAGGAGAAGTCCCATGGCACAGAGCTCTCGCCGAGCGCTCCGCCGCATTCTGGCGGGCAGCATGGCCGCGCTCGCGGCCGGTGCGATCGTCGTCCCCGGGCCGGCGCGCGCCCAGCAGCAGCAGGGCGCGGTTCGCGCCCTCGGCATCGACACCAGCAACTTCGATCGCGCCGTCCGCCCGCAGGACGACTTCTATCGCTTCGTCAATGGAAGCTGGCTCGCGCGCACGCAGATCCCCGAGGACGCGTCCAGCTGGGGCGCCTTCAACGAGCTCACCGAGAAGAGCCGCGAGGCGCTGCACGGGCTCCTGGAGGAGGCCGCGCACGCCAACGCACCCGCCGGCACCGATCGTCGCAAGGTCGGCGATCTGTACGCCAGCTACATGGACTCGGCCCGCATCGAGCAGCTCGGCATCACCCCGCTCCGCGGCAGGCTGCGGCGCATCGCCGCGTTGCAGACCGAGGCACAGCTCCCTGCCGCCTTCGCGCAGCTCGCGCGACTCGGGGTGCAGAGCCCCTTCTGGGTGTCCGTGGGGCAGGATCCCAAGCACTCCAGCGTGAACATCGTGCAGGTGAGCCAGTCCGGCCTCGGAATGCCGGACCGCGACTACTACCTGCGCCAGGATTCCAAGATTGCCGCGACACGCGCTGCGTACACGGCGTATATCACCCAGCTGCTCACCTTGGCGCAGCAGCCCGATCCCGCGGAGGCGGCCACACGCATCCTCGTCCTCGAGACCCGCATGGCCGAGCCGCAGTGGGACCGCGCGAAGAGTCGCGACCGGGATCTCACCTACAACCGGATGAGCGTCGACGCGCTGGCCGCGCTCACCCCGGCGTACGACTGGCACGCCTATCTCCGGACCGCCGGCCTGGGGCGCGCCACCGAGGTGGTGGTGCGACAGCCGGATTATGTGAAGGCGCTCGACGCGGTGTTCGCGACCACGCCGGCCTCCACCTGGCGGGAGTATCTCACCTTCAAGCTGCTGGACAGCTACGCCAACGACCTGCCCGCGGCATATCAGCAGGCGCACTTCGCCTTCCGCGGCCGCACGCTGAGCGGGCAGCAGGAGATGAGCGCGCGCTGGAAGCGCGCCGTGCAGACCACCGAGAGCATGCTCGGCGACGCCACGGGCAAGCTGTACGTCGAGCGCTACTTCAAGCCCGAGGCGAAGGCGCGCATGGACGCGCTGGTGAAGAACATCATCGCCGCTTATCGGGTGGGGATCGACAGCCTGGACTGGATGAGCCCCGAGACCAAACGCCAGGCCCAGGACAAGCTGGCGCACTTCACCGTGAAGATCGGCTATCCCAGCACGTGGCGGGACTACGCGAAGCTGGTCATCCGGCGCGACGACCTGCTGGGCAACGCCATGCGCGCGCACGCCTTCGAGTACGCGGACATGGTCTCGCGGCTCGGCAACCCGGTGGACCGCAGCCGCTGGGGCATGACGCCGCAGACGGTGAACGCGTATTACAACTCCGTCAACAACGAGATCGTCTTCCCCGCCGCCATCCTGCAGCCGCCCTTCTTCAACGTGGATGCCGACGACGCGGTGAACTACGGCGCCATCGGTGCCGTCATCGGCCACGAGATCGGCCACGGCTTCGATGATCAGGGGCGCAAGTCCGACGGCGCGGGCAACCTGCGCGACTGGTGGACGCCCGCCGACGCGACGGCGTTCGAGGAGCGCACCAGCCGGCTGGGCGCGCAGTACGACGCCATCAATCCCATCGACGATCTACGCATCAACGGCCGGCTCACGATGGGAGAGAACATCGGCGATCTGAGCGGCCTGGCGCAGGCGTACCGCGCCTACCGCATCTCGTTGGGCGGCAAGGAAGCGCCGGTGATCGGCGGATTCACCGGCGACCAGCGCTTCTTCCTGGGCTTCGCGCAGATCTGGCGCACCAAGTTCCGGGACGCGGCGCTCCGGCAGCAG
>DATEPM010000020.1:0-30950 GCA_035273185.1 Gemmatimonadaceae bacterium | reverse complement strand
CACGGTGCCCCTGCGCGTCACGGTGCGCGCGGGCGACGGCAACGGCGGCGGGCCGGCCGCCGGGGTGCGGGTGCAGGTGGGGTGAGGCGGCCGACGCGCACTCGCGCGGGACGAGCACCTACTGATACTGGATGTACAGCGGCCGGGGGATCAGCATCAGCAGCTCGAGCGGGGTGATGAGCGGGTCGCCGGTCCGGGTGTCGTTGTGAAAGAAGAGCTTGAACCCCGCATACTCCACCGGATATTTCACGATGTAATCCCGGTAGGAGTCGAACTTGAGCCAGGGCGGGCCCCAGCCGTCCATGTCCATCACCACCTGCACGTGGCGATCGAGCCGAATGTTCTGCGGATCGGAGAGCATGCGTTGCGTGAAGCGGTGGACGACGAGGATCTTCGGCGGCAGATGCTTCGATGCCGCGAGATCGGAGAGGGTCCGGATGGCATAGTTCACGTCCGCGGCGCGCATGGAGCCGATCTTCGTCCCGGGCTTGAGTCCCTCCTTGTCGTAATGCATCGAGAACTCGGGATCGATGCCGAGGTGCACGTTGGGCCGGGAGAGAAAGGGGAGCAGCCGCGGAATCTCCGCCTGCAGCGTGCTGTGTCCCACCTGGATGTCCAGGAACAGTAGCGCATTGCGGCGCTGCGCCCAGCGGTACACGGTCTCGATCAGGGAATCGGACATGCGCAGCCGGTACATGCCATCCCGGCCCGGCCAGCCCTGCGCCACCACGGCGATGAGGTGCAGTGCCGGTTGCACGGGTGTGGCGGGATCCGCCTGGCGCCAGCGCTCCACCTCGTGATCAAGCTTCGCCAGCATCTCGTCCACCGGATACTCGCCGAGCACCCCCATCTTCTTCACGAGCGGATTCCCGTAGAACGCGACGATGCGCGACGCCGGAAGCACGGCGCCGGGAAGGGGAGGTGGGGTCTGCACGGGCCACCCCGTCGATCGCTCCCCCGCACGGATGGCGGCGATGAACGAGATGCTGTCGTGCGACGTGCGGCCCGCCGGCATCACCGCCGTGAGGCGGCTGGACGCACCACCGCGAACGGCGGACGCGCGCGGCACCTCGCTGCTGCCGCCGGCCACGCCGGGCGCAACACCAGGCGGCTTCGCCGTATCCGATCTGCCGCGCGCATGGAGCACGCTGTCGCGCTGCGTGCGTTCGGCTGCGGACAGCTCCGGCCTGGCGGCGGCCGTCGCGGTGGCACCGCTGCTGGCACCGACGGCTGGTGCCGGAGTGGTCTGTATCGGTGGGCCGCCTTTGGCCACCGACTCCGTGCCGCAGCCAGCAGCCGCGACGCACAGGGCGAGGAGAAGGGACGGGCGACGGCAGGCGCTCACGAACTCGAGATCCACGGGACACGGTGAAACACGCGACCGCAGCGGCCAGCGCACTTGCTGGCGCGCGCGGTCGCGTGATGGAAAGATAGCGGCCGATTCAGCGGCGTTGCCGCTCAGCTGCCATCCGACTCGTTCGGTTCCGTCCCCTGGGCGCGTGTGTACGCCTCCGCGGCGCCGCCAGGGCGCATCACGTCCGCGGGGCTGCCGCCCTCGAGCTCCACGTCGCGCGTCACCTCGCGATCCGCGGCGCGCGCTCCGGGATCGATCCGCAGCCGGTTGTGAATGTCGCGAACGCCGCGAACGAACTCGGCAACATCCTCCGCGCGACGCTTCATCAGCCGGCTCTGCACGTTTCCGCTGAGCGTGACCTCTCCTGCCTCCACCCGCACGTCGATGTCGCTCGCGTCCACGAGGCGATCCTGGGTGAGCGCATCACAGACGTCCTCGTTGATCCGGATGTCCGAGCGCTTGTAGCCGCGCGGCCCACGACCGGTGAAATCGGGGCGCCACGCACGGTCCTCGCCCAGGCGCGAGCCCGTGAGCGATGCGCCGCCGCGAGGCACGTCGGCAAGACCCCAGTCAGCGTCGCGCCCCCCCACGTTCATGCCGCCGTAGCCGTAGTCGAGCGCGCCGCCGCGTCCGTAGCCCGCGGTGTTCCCGCCGAGGCCCACGATCATGCCAGGGCGGGGTACGTCGGGGCGAGGAAACGTGCGGAGCGCGCCCGGTGCCTCGTCGCGCTCCTCATCGTACCCGGCGTAACCGCCGCCATAGCCGCGGCCCGCCGCGCCTCCGGCGCTGTAGCTGCCGCCGTAGTCGCCCGACCCCTCGAACTGGTCTCGGAAGTTGCGGCGCGGCGTCGGCTCGCCGCGGCTCGGGTCATCGCGCTGGTGCTGTCTGTCAGCCATGGATCTCTCCTGTCGTTGCGCCCGCCGTTCGCGCGCGCTGCAGCATCAGGAGAATTGCAAACGACGCGCCCCGCGCCGCCTCAGTCCCGCTCCGGTCCCGGCTCCAGCTCGGCGCCGCCACTTCCCGCGGAGCCGAATTTGGGAGAGGTGATACCGTTCGTCGTGGTGCGCGGCGGATTCGATTTCTGCGCTCTGGCGTGCTCGAGCTCTTCCGCCGTGAGGGTGTCGTCGGCATTCTCCGGCTCACGTGGCGGCCGGCGTTCGACGGGGTCGGGCTTCTTGGCGCGGTCCATGGGATGAGAAGATGAAGGTAGAAGGAAAACGCCGAAGGTGCGGCGCGCCGGAGTCAGTACCGAATGGCTCGCCCGCGGATAAGGCGCAGCAGGAAAAGGAGGACGACCGCGCCGATGAACGCGACGAAGATCACTCCGGCCAGGCCGCCGAAGGGGGATGCGGTGTGCAGGGCGCTGAAGATCCAGCCGCCCACGAACGCGCCGACAATCCCGATGACGATGTCGCCGATGATGCCGTAGCCGCTGCCGCCCATCACGAGCGAGGCCAGCACGCCGGCAACGAGCCCCACGATGAGCCAGGTGAGAATGGGCATATGAATCTTCTCCGCGGTGAAGGTCGTCCTGAGCGATTCCGAATCGATTCGGCAACTCGTGTGCCCTTCCCAGACTCGACCGTGTTTCGCGCGCCTGCCGAGCGCGACGGTGGAGGCAAGCGCCGATGACGAGCGAGCGCTACCAGAAGATCTATGCTGCGGTGCGACGCATCCCGCGCGGACGAGTATGCACGTATGGGGAGATCGCCGCACTGGCTGGGATGCCGCGCCAGCCGCGCGTGGTCGGGTATGCATTGTACGCGTTGCCGGCCGGTAGCACGGTGCCCTGGCACCGCGTGATCAATGCGCGCGGAATGGTGAGCCTGCGCGGCGCCATCCGCGGAAGCGACCTGCCCCAGCGGCTGCGACTGGAGCGCGAGGGGGTGGCGTTCGACGCGCGCGGCAAGATCTCCCTCGCGCGATTCGGCTGGCCCGCGGCGGCCCGGCGACGAGCTGGGTGCGTCCCTGCCGGCACGCGCCCCGAGCGCGGCGGTAGATCGTAGCGACGCCGGAATGCAACCTGCACCCGAACCGGTGACGATTTCGATCAGGCCACTCGAGCACGAGAGGATGCCCGTGGACAAGCGCGAGGTACAGTACACGGAAGCGCGGCTCGACCTGCTGCACGAGATGCTGCGGGCCGGCGCGTTCGACATGAACGAGGAGCTGCGGCGGGAGTTCGTCGCCTCCACCGTACGTGACCTGCAGCCAGGCTATCCGGAGCTGGACGATCACCTCGTCCGGAAGCTCATCGGCGAAGGGCTGCGCGCCACCTACGGCGATGCGACCACCGAGGAATCGGCGCGCAAGATGCGCGGCGTCGAACCGGAGGAGCGCCGCTTCGACCGGGGCCGTGAGCCGGAATCGGACGCGCGACCCTGAGCGCAGGCACGCGCACGGGGCATCACCGGTGTTCCGCCATCCGCGCCGCGGCGCGCTCGAGCAGGTCGTGCACCTCCTCGTCGGTGGTCTGGTCGAAATCGCGATACCAGAGGCCGACGGCATAGAACGGCTCCGGTGTGCGGAGACACAGCATGCGGTCCACCTCGCGCGAGAGTGCGTCGCACCGCTCGGGCGCGCCCACCGGGACCGCGACGACGATCTCGCGCGGATGCTCGGCGCGTAAGGCCGCGACGGCGGCGCTCATCGTGGAGCCGGTCGCCAGACCATCATCCACGAGGATCACCACCCGACCGTGCAGGTCGGGGAAGGGGCGGTCGTCGCGATAGAGCTTTTCCCGCCGTTCCAGCTCGCGGCGCTCGCGCGCGGTGATGCGCTCCAGCGTCGCGCCGTCGATTCCGTACGAGCGCAGGACATCCTCATCCAGCACCCGGACGCCGCCGCTCGCGATCGCACCGATACCGTACTCCTCATGCCCCGGCATCCCGAGCTTTCGCACGATGAAGACATCGAGCGGGGCATCGAGCGCCGTCGCGATCTCGAACGCCACCGGCACGCCGCCCCGGGGGAGGCCCAGCACCACGACATCGCCGCGCCCGGCGTACTCGCTCAGGGCATCCGCCAGCAGGCGTCCCGCTTCGCGCCGGTTCTCGAACTGCTGTTGCATCAGGACTCCGTGTCGCGATAGTAGACAGCACCGCACAGCCCACGCCAGTGATGCGCGGCATGGCGAGCCCGGCCAGTCGCGCGTAAACTGGGCGCAGCGCAGGCTCCCCGCGAATCTCCGCGCGCGGGAAGCGCGGCCCCGTACCGCGGCGTCGGCCGCACACAGCTACCCTGACGTGGAGCACTGTTGACGCGTTCCCCCGCCCTTCGCCAGCGGACGAGCGGCACCGCATTCGCGCCCGGCACCGTCGCACGGGCAGCGCCGCGCGGTGTGCCGCGGCCTGTGCGCTGGGTGGCGTGGATCGGCGCGCGCGCGCGTGGTGCGGTGGAGGTGGTCGGTCGCTCTGCCCTGTTCGGGGCGGACACCCTGCGGGCACTGCGACAGGTGTCCACCTGGCGGCCGATGCTGATGCCGCAGATGCGCACGCTCGGCGTGAACTCGCTGCCGATCGGGCTTTTCATTGCCGTGTTCACGGGCATCGTGCTCGCCCTGCTGGCGAGCTACTCGTTCACCGGCGCCGTGCCGCTGTATTTCGTCGGGACGCTGGTCGAGAAGACGATCACCATGGAGCTGGCGCCGGTGCTCACCGGTCTCGCGCTGGCGGGCCGTGTGGGCGCGAACATCGCGGCGGAGCTGGGGACGATGCGCGTCACCGAGCAGATCGACGCGCTCGAGACGCTCGCGTACGATCCGTACGCGTATCTCGTCGTGCCGCGCGTGCTGGCGGGCACCGTGATGTTCCCGGTCGTGGTGGGCGCGGCCATGCTCGTGGGGGTCGGCGCCGGCTGGGTGGCGGCGGTGGGCCTGCTGGACCTCTCGTCCCAGGAGTTCGTGAAGGGGTTGCGCCTGTTCTTCGACGCCTTCGACGTGCGTTACGGACTCGTGAAGGCGGCGAGCTTCGGCCTGGTGGTGACGCTGGTCGGATCGGCGCGCGGGCTGCGCGCCGCCGGCGGCGCGCAGGGGGTGGGCCGCGCCGCGACGAGCGCGGTGGTCTATTCGGCAGTACTCATACTCGTGCTCGACGCGTTCTGGGCCGTGGCGTGGCTGCTGCAGCGCGCCGGGGTCTGAGCGCGCGACGTCCGTGGCCGGCAGCAGAGGAGCGTGAGGATGCATCGGAGCAATGATCTACTGGTGGGCGCGGTGGTGCTGGCCGTCGCGCTCGGCGTCAGCGGCGCGACGCTCTGGGTGAAGCAGGCGGATATCGGGCGGCACCGTGACCGCGTGGTCGCTCGCTTTCACGACGTGGGCAACGCCCGGGTGGGCAACACGGTGGTGATCCGCGGCGTCCGCGCCGGCCAGATCGAATCCATCTCGCTCGCGCGCGGCGGTTGGGTGCATCTGAGCATGTCGCTGGACCCGGCTGTGGAGCTGCCGCGCGACCCGGTGGTGCTGCTCAACGAGTCCAGCCTGTTCGGCGAATGGCAGGCGACCATCACGCCGCGGTCCGCGCTGCCGCGCGACGAGACCGTGCTCCGGCAGGTGGCGGAGGCGAGCGGCGGGGGCGACGTGTTGCCGGGCGCCACGCTGCCCGACATCGCCAAGCTCACCGCGGTGGCGGGCCAGATCGCGGGAGACGTGGCGAACGTGTCCCAGCGCGTGGAGGTGGCGTTCGACGAGCAGGCGGCGCGCGAGCTGCGCGCCTCCATCCGCAACTTCGCGGACATGTCCAGCACGCTCGCGCGCACCGTGCACGAGCATCGCGATGATCTGGACACGCTCTCCCGCGCTCTGCAGAGCGCCGTGACGACACTCAATCGAACCGCGGTCAGCAGTGCGCACATGGCGGAGCTGATGGACAGCTCCACGAGCTCCGGCCAGATCAGGCAGATGATGGACGACATGGCCCAGGCCGCGGCCGAGCTGCGGCGAAGCTCGACGCAGCTGCGCGTGATGTCCGAGCAGCTCGGGCGCACCCAGGGCCGGCTGGATGCGTTTCTCGCGAATGGCGACTCGGTGTTCGTGAAGATCAACCACGGGCAGGGCTCACTCGGTCTCCTCGTGAACGACGCGGCCCTGTATCGTCACAGCGACTCGCTGACGCTCCAGCTGCGCGATCTCGTCAGCGACCTGCGTGCGAACCCGAAGAAATACGTCAGCGTGAGGATCTTCTGACGCACGGCGGGCTCGCGCCCGAGGCCCCGGCGCCCCCCACCGTCGGCCTTCTCCGGCAGCGGACGCGCGATTGTCCCTGGAGAATGACAGGCGCACGCGTCGGCGCCGAGCCATCCGGCAGGTAAGTGATTGCGGAGAGGCACGTTGACAGCCCACGCGCTGAAGCGGCATCGCGGTATCTCGTATGCCTTGCACGGTGCTGGCGATGCGGCACGCCGCCCCTCTGCGGCGCACCGGCATCGGTGCGGTCTCTCCTGAGGGTTGCCATGCGCTCATCCTTCGCTTTCGCGGTGCTCGCCTGCCTGGCCGGCGCCGGCGCGCTGCCTGCTCAGAGGCCGGCGGCGTCGGCACCAGCTTCGGCGTTCGAGCTGACGCCCTACGCCGGCTACATGATCTTTGGCTCGTACCTCGAAGGGCCGCTCGGGACCAGCCTCACCAACGCGCCCGGAGCACTGTATGGCGCCCAGGTCGGCATGGCGCTCACGCCCGCGATCTCGCTCGTGGGCAACGTGGGATACAGCAGCTCGGACGTGCAGGTTGGCCTTCCTCTCGTGGGTGGCGTATCGGTGGGCAGCAGCAACCTGCTGCTGTACGATGCTGGAGTGCAGTTCGCGCTTCCATTCGTCACCGCCAGCGGCCTGGCATTGAAGCCGTTCGTGCAGGCAGGAATCGGCGCGATGCGCTACCAGATAGATGAATCCATCCTCCACACTCAGGCCACGAACGTTGCCGCGAACGCCGGTGTCGGGGCCGACGTCGGGCTCGGCCGATCGGTTGGGATCCGGGTGATGGCGAAGGACTACGTCGGGAAGTTCGATTTCAAGGAGGCCACATCGCTGAACGTGCAGGGCGAGACGGCGCACAACTGGGGACTGACAGGAGGACTACGGTTGAGCTTCTAGCTGTCGGCGCCTCGGGTGGACGCCGCTGGCGCGCCCGGCCGGTGCGGCCCCATCTTTCCTGCATGACCAACATCCCGAACGTGCCCGCGCGGTGAGCAAGATCCTCTTCGATCCGCGCGAGTATCCGGATCATCACGACGCCGAGCTGGTGCTGCGCCTGTACGAGCTGCGGCGTGACCCCGCGATGCGCGAATCGCGCCACGCGATCGCCACGAAGTTCCTGCCGCGGACGTTCGACGAGCTGATGCTCGTGGCCAGGCGCGACCATCCCCTGAATGCCGCCTTTCGCCAGACCTCCACGTACTGGGAGATGACGTATTCGATGGCCCGCTACGGCATCATTCATCCGGACTTCCTCATGGAAAGCAACGGCGAGGGCATGCTGCTCTATGCGAAGGTGGCGCCATATCTCGACGAGTACCGCAGGGCCACGACGCCGCGCGCCTTCGTGAACGCGGAATGGGTGGCGACGCACAGCGAGCTGGGACGCGAGGTGTTCGCGCGGATGCGCGACCAGGTGCGCCAGCTCGTTGCGGCGGCGTGAGCATCTCGGATCGCTGCCCGTCCATGCCGACCAGAGCACCCCAATCCCCCCGCCGCCCCCGTGCTGGCAAGCAGCGCGCGGCCGATGTGGCGGCGCGTGTGGAACCCTCGCCGCCCCCGTCCGGGGAGAACCGGTGGTTCGAGCTGCGCCACTCGCCCATCCAGGGCCTCGGCGCGTTCGCGAAGCGGGACATCCCGCGCGGGACGCGCATCATCGAGTACGTCGGCGAGAAGATCAGTGTCGCCGAATCCGACCGCCGGTATCCCGACGATCATCGGGAGCGGCACCACACGTTTCTCTTCACGCTGAACAGCAAGTGGATCGTCGACGCCGCGTTCGGCGGGAACGACGCGCGCTTCATCAATCACTCCTGCGCGCCGAACTGTGAGGCCGTGATCGAGCGCGGCCACATCTGGATCGACGCGCTGGTGCGCATTCCCGCAGGCACGGAGCTCTCGTACGATTATCAGTACGAGTATCTCGACGAGTACACGGACGAGGATCTGAAGTTCTATGAGTGCCGCTGTGGAGCGCCGAACTGCCGGGGCACCATCGTCGCGCCGAAGCCGCGACGGCGCTCGAGGAAGACGTGACCGTCCCGTGACGGGGTCGCTCGTGGCGGACGATCGCCCGCGGCCCGCCGCCGCGCTCCGGACGATGTTGGCAGCGAGCGTGGACTACGCGGGGCTCTTTCCGCCGGCGCGCCAGGACATGGCGACCGCCGTGGCGAGCTACGATCGGCACGGGCATGAACCAGAATCCTGGATGCTCGGCCGCTTCGTGGTACCGGCCGGGCGATTGAGCGAACTGGCCGAGGCGCATCGGGCGCACGCGGGCGAGCGGGCGCCCTGGCATCTGAGCGTGCTGATCGACGGCACCGCGCCGGCGGCGGACCTGGCGCGCGTCGGGGAGCTGAACGCGGCGCCCGGCGCGCGGCTCGTCGTCGATGTCATCGAGGCGAAGCTCGCTGCCGGTGCGGATGCCGCGGCCATCGCGGGGCTCGCTCGCGCCGTGCAGGGCGCCGGCCGCTTCGAGCTGTACGTCGAGCTCCCGGCGGAGCCCGATCCCGTTTCCCTCCTGCGGGCGATCGGCGCCGTGCACGCGAGTGCCAAGGTGCGGACGGGGGGCATCACCGCGGGCGCGTTTCCCGGCGCCGGCGCACTGGCGCGCTTCATCCGCCGCTGCGCCGAGTGCGGGGTGCCGTTCAAGGCGACGGCCGGCCTGCACCATCCATTGCGTGCGTGCCACCGACTGACGTACGAGCCCGACGCGCCCAGCGGATGGATGTTCGGGTTTCTGAACGTGCTGCTCGCCGCCGCCCTCGCGCACGCAGGCGCGGAGGAGCAAGAGATCGTCGCGAGCCTGGAGCTGCCCTCGGCGGAGGACGTGGCGTTCCACGACACCGGCGTGCGCTGGCGCGACCGGCGCCTCTCCACGACGCTGCTTCGCGAGTCGCGCCGCGCCCTGCTCCGGTCGTTCGGGTCGTGCTCCTTCGAGGAGCCGGTACGGGATCTGCGAACACTGGGGCTGCTCTGATCCGCGCGTCCCGCAGACGCTCGCCCTTCCCGCATGCCCCTCAACGAGACCCATCGGCCCGAGCTCACCTCCTGGGTGGAGTCGGCGCAGACGCCAGGCGGCGATTTCCCGATTCAGAATCTGCCCTTCGGCATCTTCCGCCGTGCGGGTACGCCCGAGCCGGCGCGCGTGGGCGTCGCGATCGGCGACCAGATCGTGGATCTCTCGGCGTGTCTCGCGGGCGGGCTGTTCACCGGCCGGGCCGCCGCGGCCGCCGAGCGCTGCGCCGGGCCGCATCTGAATGCGCTCATGGAGCTGGGCCCGGACGCCGCATCGTCGCTCCGGCATGCGGTGAGCGCGGTGCTGCGTGCCGATTCGGCCGCCTACCGGCGCGATCCGGCCATCGCGCGCCGCATTCTCGTGCCGATGTACGAGGCCGAGCTGCGGCTGCCCGCGCAGATCGGCGACTACAGCGACTTCTACGCCTCCATCGACCACGCGCGCAACGTGGGGAGCATGTTCCGCCCCGACCACCCGCTGCTGCCGAACTACAAGTACGTGCCCGTCGGGTATCACGGGCGGGCCTCGTCGATCGTGCTCAGCGACACGCACGTGAAGCGTCCGATGGGGCAGGTGCACGATGATCCCGAGGAGCCGCCGGTCTTCGCGCCGTCGCGCCGGCTGGACTACGAGCTCGAGCTGGGCATCTTCGTGGGAGCGGGCAACCCGCTCGGCGCGCCCGTGCCGATCCTCGAGGCGCAGCAGCACATCTTCGGCTTCTGCCTGGTGAACGACTGGTCGGCGCGCGACATCCAAACCTGGGAATACCAGCCCCTCGGGCCCTTTCTCGCCAAGAGCTTCGCCACCTCCATCTCACCCTGGGTCGTCACGCTCGAGGCGCTGGAGCCCTATCGCGCGCCGGCCTACGCGCGTTCGGACGGCGATCCTGCGCCGCTGCCGCACCTGTACTGGGAGAGTGACCAGCGGCAGGGCGGCCTCGCGATCACGCTGGAGGTCTACCTGCGCAGCACCGCGATGCGGCAGCGCAGCCAGGCGCCGATGCGCGTGAGCCGCGGCAGCTTCACCACCATGTACTGGACCGTCGCGCAGCTGCTCACCCACCATACGAGCAACGGCTGCAACCTGCGTCCCGGCGACCTGCTGGCGAGCGGCACCGTTTCCGGGCCGGCGAAGGAATCCCGCGGCTGCCTGCTGGAGCGTACCTGGCGCGGACGGGAGCCGCTGCGCCTGCCCACCGGCGAGACGCGCAGCTTTCTCGAGGACGGGGACGAGGTGATCATGCGCGGCTTCTGCGAGCGGGAGGGCGCCGCGCGCATCGGTTTCGGCGAGTGCGCGGGCATCGTGATCGGGGCGGTCTGAGCGGTCGCCGGTGCGGCGTGGCCCGGCGAGACGGCCGCGCCATCGTGAGGCAGGACCGGATTACCGCCGCTCCACCTCGCCCGCCATCATCGATTCGTTCGCCTGTGGCTTGACGAGCAGCTTCTGGCCGACGCGAATGCGATTGTCCGGCAGGTTGTTCCACGCGCGCAGCTGGTCCGGCGTGGTGTTCCAGCGCGCGGCGATCGTCGAGATGGCATCGCCGCGGCGCACGGTGTAGTATCGCGGCTGCTGCGCCACAGCCGCGGCGTCGCGCCGTTGCCCCGCCAACGCGTCGCGCAGCCGCTTCGCGCGGACGCCCTCGGCGTAGCTCCGCTCCTGCCTCGCCTGCATGGCGTGGAAGAGCATGTTCGCCTTGCCCCAGGCCTCCGACGGGATCCCGAACTTCATCGTCGCATCCGGGGTCTCCAGCACGATCGCCTTCGCGATACCGAAGAAGGTGCGTCCCGGCCGCAGCGACACCAGCGTGTCCACGGGGAAATCACGCTCCACGAAAGTCGGCGGACTGTCGCCCGACCCGAGCAGGTCGCGCGGCTGCAGCCCGAGAAACAGGAGCCGCCGGTCGGTGAGCACGAGCAGCCCGCGGGTGGCGCGGAAGTAATCCAGCGAGGGCCGCTGAAATACCGAGACCATGCGGATGACACGCTCGCCATCCGCCAGCGTGTTCAGCCGCAGTTCCCGCTCCGCGATCGCGCGGGCGTCCCGCGGGTCCGCGCGGTAGGTGTGCACCGCCAGTTGCGCGAAGAGGCCGGCCGCCAGGAGACCCACGGCGACGAGACTGTATCGCACCGCCGGACTGCGATGCCGGCGGCGCTTCTTCAGCCGAGCTTTCTTCTTCCGGATGGCCGGCGACGGGGGGCGTGCGGGCGACTCCGGCGCTGGCAGTGTGCTGTCCATCGTTCGTGAAGCGTTCATGTCGGGCGCGGCATGGTGCGCACTGGTCGCTGCATGGGAAGAACGATGCCGCCCGCTGCTCTCCTCGAGCGGCCGGCTCGGCATCCCTCGCGATCCGGTGAGACCGCCGCGGTTGCGGAACGTGCGCCCCATGGCTAGCATGACCTCGGGGCAGCGGGCGGTCACAGCGCCGCCGCCGGACATTGATTGCTTTATTCGTCGGTCCGCGCCAGCCCCTTTTTGACCGGTCTCCGCCGGTCCGGACTACCGGTAGTCCCGTTCCGCTCCTCGCGCTCGGTGTGCGCGAGCGCTCCACCGCGGTGGCCAGCCGTCCCGCCCCGCGTTTCATTCCGCAGCTCCGGAGGAGCCATCAAGAAGCAGTCGGTTCTGCACCTTGTCGTGCTCGCCACCGGTGCACTCGGGATTCTTCTGCTCACCGCCGCCAGGGTGCATCCCCTGTTCGCGCGGCGCGCCCCTGTGGTGCAGCAGATCCTGCGGCACGCGTACGTCGACTCGACCACGATGCGTGCTCCGTGGCTCGTTTCCCCGGCGGAGCTGGCCATCACGACACCGCAGTTCCTGGCAGACCGCGAGCGCTTCGCCCGCGATCTGCTTCGGACGGGCAAGGTGACCGAAACGCGCGCCTGGCGGCTGGCCGATGTGGCAGTGAAGGAGTCGTATCGGCGTCGCGTTCCGCCCGCACTGGTGCTCGGGGTGATGCTGACGGAGAACGACGAGCTCAAATCCAGCGCGCGCTCGCACGTGGGTGCGGTGGGACTGATGCAGGTGCTGGGGCGCCACTGGCGCGATGCGCTGGGTCCGAAGTTCGGCACCGATCTGCGCAACGATACCACGAATCTGCGCTACGGCATCTTCATCCTGAGCTACATGGCCAGGCGCGTGGCGGCCGAGGCATCGGATTCCGCGGATGCGCAGCCGGGTGCGGCCGTCCCGGACAGCAGTTGGCGCAAGATGCTGCTGGGGTACAACGGCTGCGTTCAGGGACGCAACACGCGCGATTGCCACGCGTACCCATCCACGGTGCAACGGAACGTCGTGAGCAAGGCGAGAACCACGTGCGCGGGCCGCGACTTCTACGACTGCGTCGCCAAACCCCTGTGGCTGGCGATGAGGGCAGACGCGGAACCGCAGTAGACGCAGGCCCTCAGAGCGCCGTGGGATAGGTTTCCGGCGCTTCCGCGGCGAGCCACTCGGGGCTCTGCTCGAGCGGTTGCACCGCGTTGGTCTGGTCCACGTGGATCACGGCGTCGAACTGCCGCGCGAGCCGGGCGCGGAAATAGTGGCTCTCGCGCTCGGAGTCGCTCAGGTAGATCACGCCGACGGCACGTTCCAGGCGCGGCGCATCCAGGGCCGCCGCGACGATGGGGTCGCGCAGATCCAGCGCGAAGCGCGGCATGCCGACGGCGTGCAGCAGCGCCTCGTGGCTCTCCGGCAGCGCGGGCCGCAGGCGCATGGTTTCCACCGGGGCGTCCCAGTCGGCGGCGGCGGTCACCGAGCCCGCGTAGGTGGTGAGGCCTATCAGGAAACACTTATCAAGGCCGTAGCGATCGCGGACCAGCTGGCCGACGTTCACCTCCCCGTGCTCGGCCATCTGGGTGTGCCGAGCGTCGCCCAGATGCGAGTTGTGCGCCCACACCACCGCCCGCGCGGTGCCGTGCACGCGCGCCAGATGCGACCGCACCGCCTCCAGCGTCTCGGTCATGTGGCGGTCGCGCAGGTTCCAGGACGCGGTGCGGCTGCGGAACATCGCGCGATAATACTCCTCCGCGTTGCGGATCAGGCGGGCGTTCTGCTCGGCCGAGAAGACGTCGTCCAGGACGTCGTCCGGCGCGTCGGCGCCGAGCGCGCGGGCGCGGCGCTGCAGATCCACGAGCTGCCGGACCACGTCCGCCTCGCACTGGGCGGACAGATCGAAGCTCGCCGCGTACCCGTACTCCTCCGGGATCTCCCGGAACCGCTCCAGGCAGGCGTAGCGCGCGCGCGCGCGACGGCCCGCCGCGGGATCCACCCGGTCGAGATACGCGAGCACCGCCGCAATCGATCCGTACAGGCTGTACAGATCGAGCCCGTAGATGCCCACCCGGTCGTGGACGGCGCGCCGGCTGTTGTGCATGCGTAGCCAGTCGACGAACTCGACCACGTCGCGATTGCGCCACATCCACTGCGGAAAACGTCGAAAGGCCCCGAGCGCCTCCTCGCTGTCCACGTAGCCGCTGCGGCCGGTGACGAAGCAATGCAGGCGTTGGGTATCGGGCCAGTCCGCCTCGATGGCCACCGCACGGAAGCCATGATCGACGATGAGGCGCCGGGTGAGCTCGGCCCGAACGGCATAGAACTCCTGCGTACCGTGCGATGCCTCGCCGATGAGCACGAGCTCGGCGCGCGCGGCGCGCTCCAGCAACGCCGTGGCGTCCGCCTCGCTTCCGGTGAGCGGACAGGCGGCGTCCCGCAGCACGGCCGCGGTCTTTTCCCGTCGGTCGGATCGTCTGAACATGCCTCGGAGTCGTCGGATCTTCGACTCACACGGCATACCTGGCGCCAGAAAAGATCGAGGGCGTGGACACCCTCGACGCCCTCAGGTGCTCGGAAGTGATTCGCGGCAGCTAACGCAGCAGCGTGATCTGCGTGACCTGGGTCTGTGATCCGACGATCTCGCGCCCGAGCGACGCAATGCTCACCCTGGACTTCACCTCGTCGGTGAGGTCCGCGCCCAGATACCGGCCGGCGTGGCTGATGAACAGCATGCCGGAACCGGTGGCGGTTCCATCGAAGGTGAGAGGGGTGCCCATGGCGGAGCCGGCGCCGCTCAGGGTCACACGCGCCACCCGATCGATGCGCCAGGCGCGCTCACCCGCGAACGACGTGTCGCCCGCCACGCGGTAGTCGGTGATGCGCGTCTGTTTGATCTCCACGCCCATCTGAGTCACGGGCTCTGTGATCGTATCGCTCCACACCAGCCCGGTGTGCAGCTCCGCCGGCACGATGGGGAGAAAGCGCGCCATCTCGTTGGCCACGGGCACGAATGCCTCACGACCGGACATGTCGGGAAGCTGCTTCGAGTAGATCCTCCCCTGGGGTGAGAGCATCGCGCTCACCTTCATGCCGATGGCGGGTGAGGGATCGATCGCTCCGACCGCGGGTGACGACACGCTGGCCGAATCCAGGCGAATGGTGAGCGCGAGGGTGTCGAGACTGTGCGGCGTCACGACCAGAGTCACGAGCTCCTGGGCATTCATCCCGAGCTCGCGCTTCACGCCCGTGGCCTCGGAGGTTCCCGTGCTCCGGACCACCATTCGATATGTGGCGGTTCCCGGAGCGTAGCTGAAGCCCTGAACCTGCGCGGCAAGCACGCCACAGGGCATCACGAACAGCGCGACGGCGAGTGCCGTCAGCGGGGCGGGCGAGCGGTGCATCGACTTCTCCTGAGGGAACGACGGCGGAGCCGCGGCTGGGGAGGCGTTCTACCCGCGGCTCCTCCCAAAGGTACACGCCCGACGCCGTCGAATGTCACGAGCATGCGATTCAGCGCGCGAACCTGCGCCGGATGCGGACGGTGCGCTCGAGATCGTCTCGATTCTGGAGGATCTTCTGTCGCAGATCCCGCGGCAGCCTGGGATGCGCCTCCAGGAACCGGTCGACCGTCGTGAGCGCATCCTGGCTGCGCTGGCCGCCGATGAATGCGCCGAGCCAGGAACCCAGAAAGAAGATGCGGCGGTTGTGCTGGATCCAGCCGAGAGTGTCGAGGGCCGGCACGAGGAACCGGAAGGTGAGGGCGCTCTGCTCCGGACCGTTGAACGCGCGCAGGCTGGACGTCACCCACTCCTCGTTGAGCGTGGAGTCGCTGAAGTACCGCGTGAAATAGTGTGCCTTGTTCTCGGCGGTCGGCCGCGCCGCACCCGCCACGAAGGCGCGGCGCTCGGCGCCAGCGGTCGTGTCGCGGCGCTCCTCCGTGGAAAGCCGTGTGCTGGCCGTGTGTGCGGAGGCCGCGACCAGACGGGTCACCAGCGCCCAGCGCGTCGGTTGGCGCAGGGGAAGCCCGGCCGCGGTGGTGCTGTCGAGCCAGGCATCCAGTCGCGCGAGGGCCGTGGATGTGGTGGCGAGGTCGATGTAGGCGTCGAGCTGATTCTTGCGAATGCCGTATATACGGGCCGGATCGCTCGCGCCCGCCAGGAGCCGGCGCTCCACGATCGGCACGATGGAGTCGCGCTGCGAGGCCGAGAGATAGCGATCCACCGCCTGGCGCACGCGGCTCACGATGCCGGCGGAGATCTGCTCGTCGTGCTCGCCGGGGAGCTCGCGGAGCGCGGTCGCGAGAAAGCGCTCGGGCGACATGGACGCCTCGCGCACCAGGTCCCACAGCGATCCCCAGAGCATGGCGCGCAGAAAGGGATCGTCCACCCGCCCGATGTTCCGTTCGAGCCAGGCCGTGCTGGTCCGATCGAGCAGCACGAGCGCGTACGCGTAGTCATTTGCGTTCGCGTATACGAAATCCGGCGCGGGCAGCCCCGTCGCGGCGGCCACCTCGGTGGTCTCGGCGCGGAGCTCCACCGGAAGGAAGACCGGCGTGGCGCCCGCGTGCACCAGCGCCACCTGCGTGCGGATGGGCCAGCTGGCGCGCCCGGAGACCAGGGGCCGCGCCGGGCGCTGCAGCAGCTCCAGCCGGCGGATCCTGCCGTCGGCCACGTCCAAACGCTGCTCGATCACCGGCATCCCCGGCCGGAGGATGTACTGGGTGCCCCAGTCGCGCAGCGACCGGTGCGCGGCGGTGCCGATCGCATCGAGCAGGTCGCGCCACGTGGCGTTGCCGTACGGGTGCGCCGCCAGAAAGTCGTGTACGCCCGCGCGGAACGCCGAGTCACCGACGAGGTAATCGAGCTGCTTCAGCACCCCGGGCGCCTTGTTGTAGACGATCGCCCCGTAGTTGCTCTTGGCCTGATCGAGATTCTCCAGCGGCTGCAGGATCGCGGTGGTGCCCGAGGTGACGTCCACGTCGTACGCCGCGGGCTTGTTGCGCAGGTAGAAGGACATCCAGGGATTCGGCAGCCCCTCGCGCTCCTGCATCTTCGCCGCCATGTACGTGGCGAAGCCCTCCTTGAGCCAGAGGTCGTCGAACCAGCGCATGGTCACGTAATCGCCGAACCACTGATGGGCGACTTCATGGTAGATGGTGGCGCGGCGGCCCAGCCGCTGGGTGAGCGTCGGCGGCTCGCGGAAGATGAACGAATCCTCATTGAACATCGTGACGCCCGGGTGTTCCATTCCGCCGAAGGGGAACGCCGGGGCGAGCAGGTACTGGAACTGCTGGAAGGGGTACGGAATCCCGAAGTACGCGGCGAGGGACGTCAGCGCGGAGCCCACCTGATCCTGCAGTGAATCCACCTCGACCTCCCGCGCGCGCGAGGCCCGCACGAGCAGCGTGGTGGACGCCGGTCCGCCGGTGAAGCGCCGCCACGGTCCGGCCGCGAAGGCGAAGAGATAGGTGGGCAGCGGCTCGGTCTCGCGGAAGCGCACGACAGCGGCATCGCCGGCGGTATCGACGTGGTCGGTGACCCCGTTCGCGGCCGCCGTCCAGCCGCGCGGCACCGTGAGCGTGAGCGTCAGGCGCGCCTTGAGATCGGGTTGATCGAAGCACGGGAAGAGCTCGTGCGCATCCGAAGGCACGAGCAGCGTGTACAGATAGTCATTGCCGTCCGTGGCATCGTGGAAGCGAATCACCGGCGCGCCCGCCGGGGCGATGAGCGCCTTGAAGGCGATGTCGATGTGGTTGCTCCCGTCGCGCAGCAGGGCCGTGGAATCCGGAAAGCGCAGGTGTGCGCCATTGTTCTCGACCGCCACGGCCGGCACGCCGTTGGCGCGCACCTCGACGATGGCCGGGCCGCGGAAATCGAGGATGACGTCGCCCGCCTCGCGGCGCGTGAAGGTGATCTGCACCCGTCCATACGCCGTGTCGCGCCGCACGAGGTCGAGGGCAAGGTTGTAGCGCACGTCGGCGATGCGCGTAGCACGGCGTGCGGCGAGCTCGCGCGAGATTCCGGGGGTCATGAGTCCGGTACTGTCCGATTGCGCGAGCAGCGAGCCGGCGACCAGGAGGAGGGAGGCGATCATTCCGGAGGGTAGCCCGAGCCGGCGGGGCCAGGCAAGGTGGTGTCCCTCCGCCGCGACAGTTCCGCGGACGCTCCTGCCTGGCGATCTTCCTCCGCGCGGAAGCCATCGTTCGTGGGCCCCTTCGAGCTCCGCTTCCTTCTCCGAGTTCCGCCGTGAACGACTCCGCGCTGTCGAACCCGTCGATCATCTTCGAGCCGCTGCACGAAGATACCCAGTGTCCACACCGCGCGACCGAGGGTTCCGCGGGCTACGACCTGTTCGCGTATGTGCGCGGATCCCGGGTGACCTGCTCCGATGGCGCGCGCAGCTGGGAGATCGAGAGCGAGCAGCGCGATGGCAGCGCCTATCTCGAGCTGCCGCCGGCCGTGACCGCGCTGGTGCCGCTGGGATTCAAGGCGCGGCTGCCGGCGGGCTTCGAGGCGCAGGTACGACCACGAAGTGGCACCACGTTCAGGAAGGGACTGCTCATCCCGAATGCGCCCGGGACGGTGGACGCCGATTTCCCCGATGAATGGAAAGTGCTGGTGCGCAATGCCGTGGCGCACCCGGTCCGGATCGAACACGGCGAACGCATCGCGCAGATGGTCCTGCATCGCTTCGAGGTGCTGCCGTTCGAGCACGGGCGAGTCGAGCTCACCAGCAGCCGGCGCGGCGGATTCGGCAGCACCGGACACTGAGCACGCGCGCTGCACCGCGCGCATCTGCGATCCCACAGCGCCTCCTGGAGCCCCGCCGTAGATTAGATGGGGACACATTGAATCCACCGAGGAGGTGCTGATGCTCTTTCGGGAGGTGCTGGCGGTGGCGCTCGTATCGCTGCGGGCGAACAAGCTGCGATCCTGTCTCACGATGTTGGGCATCGTCATCGGGATCACAGCCGTGATCACGGTCGTGGCGATCGGCACCGGGGCGCAGCGCGCCGTGCAGGCCCGCCTGGAGGAACTCGGCACGACGCTGCTGCAGATCAATCCCCGGCGCGTGCGCCGTGCGGGCGTGCAGTGGACGGAGACCAGGCGCCTCACCATGGATGACGCCCGACTGCTGGCCGAGCGCGGGACACACTTCGCGGAGATTCAACCACAGCAGGACCGATCGCTGCAGGTGGTGTTCCGGAACCGGAACAGCAACGACCGCATCGTCGGCACCACCCCCAACTACCTGCGCGTGCACCGCTACGAGCTCGCTGCCGGCCGCATGTTCACGCCGGTGGAGAACGAGACGATGCAGCGGGTGGCGGTCGTGGGCGCCCAGGTGATCGAGGAGCTTGGCCTGCCCTCGCCGTACGCGCTGCTGGGAGAGACCATCCGCATCCGCGGGCAGCAGTTTCGGGTGATCGGAGTGCTCGCGCCCAAGGGACGAGCGACTCCGTTCGGGAACCCTGATTCACAGGTGCTGATCCCCTTCCGCACCGGTCGATTCCATGTGTTTGGCACCGACCGACTGAACGATCTCTATGTTCTGGCCACGAGTGACTCCGCCGTGCTGCCGGCGATGGCCGAGGCCACGGTGCTCATGCGCCGCGCGCATCGGCTGCGGTACGACGACCCGGACGACTTCCGGATCCGCAACCAGTCCGACTTTCTGAGCACGCTCGGGGAAACGACGCAGGTGTTCAGCTACATGCTCGCGGGGATCGCGGGAGTGAGCCTGCTGGTGGGCGGCATCGGGATCATGAACATCATGCTCGTGTCGGTCACCGAGCGCACGCGCGAGATCGGGATCCGCAAGGCGCTGGGCGCGACGCATCGCACGATCCTGCTGCAATTTCTCCTCGAGGCCATCGTGATGTGCCTGCTGGGAGGCAGCATCGGCGTGGCACTCGGCGCGGGCCTCGCCACGGTGATGCGCGAGTCGTTCGGCTGGAACACCGCCGTGGCGCCCGCGGCGGTCGTGGGCGCGTTCGTGTTCGCCGCCGCGATCGGCGTGTTGTTCGGCCTCTGGCCCGCGCGGCGCGCGGCCATCCTGGATCCCATCCAGGCGTTGCGCTACGAGTGAGCGGCGGCAGGCCGTTCCGGATGCGGCCGGAAACGGCCGTGGGGCTCACGGCGAGACCCCAATCTCACCGTGAACCCCACGAGACACACCGTTCCGACTGGATCGACGGGCGGTGATGGACTGCGACAGCCTAGAACCGTGCGGCGATCCAGTTGGGGTGGGATGTGCTAGACAATGGATCACCTCCTCGTTTGCGGGTTGGACTTGGGGATCGAACGACAATCCACGACGTGCTTCCCGTACCCTAAACGGCGGGCCGACGTTCCGCAACCGCGGGCGCGCGGCGGGCCGGCAGAACTTCCACGCGTGCCGTCGCGTAGGATTACGCGATGCCATCGCTGACAATCCTGCGCGGCCGTCACTCGTACTTCGCGATGAGCCGCGCGCCGCGCTACAGTCTCGTGTTCGCGCTGCCGCTGCTGCTCGCGTACGAGGCGCTTGCTGCTTCACTCACCGGGCCGGGCCACCTGCTCCAGGTGCGCAATGGCGCCGATGTGATGTTGAAGGAGCTGTTCGTGCTGGCCGCCGGCACACGCGGTCCGCTGGTCTGCATGGCGGCGATCATCAGCCTGAGCATCTATTTCGTCGTCCGGGACGTGCGGAGTGCGGGCCAGGGGATCCGGCCCGCGCTCTTTGCCGGCATGCTGGCCGAATCGGTTGCCTTGGCGACGCTCTTCGGTCTCGTGATCGGCACGATCACGGTGAAGCTGCTCGGCGCGATGCACGTGCTCTCGATTCCGCCGCTTGTCGCCGCCCAGCCGCTCACGTCCCTGAGCTGGCCCGTACGCTTGATGCTCTCTCTGGGCGCAGGCTTGTATGAGGAGCTTCTCTTTCGCGTGCTCCTGGTGTCGGCGCTCGCTGCCGGCGCGCGGGCGCTGTTCGGGTGGGGGCTCACTGCCGCGGGCGTGTTCGCCACCGTCCTGGGCGCGCTGATCTTCTCCGCCTTCCACTATATCGGGCCGTACGGCGACCCGTTCCAGCTTCAGTCGTTCGTCTATCGCGCGCTCAGCGGCATCGCGTTCAGCGCGATCTACCTGACCCGCGGCTTCGGTATCACGGCGTGGACGCATGCCCTGTACGACGCGTTCCTCCTGTTGGGCTAGGACGAGCTCCAGCAGCCGATGGGGAGTCGCCGCCGCCGCGGCCTACGGCCGCTTCCTGCCGGTCATCGCACACCGAGGAGTTCGGCGAAGAGATCGATGCCGCGCGCATCGCCCGTCTGACCCAGCCAGAAAAGCGCCTGCGCGCGCACGTCCGGGTGCTTCGAGTGGCGCGCCAGATCGATGAGGCGCGGCACGGCGTCCTCGCGTGGCTGCTGCGAGATGGCGAACACGGCGCTGGCCCGGACGTCGGCATCGTCGCTGTTCCGATCGGCTCCGGCCACGCCCAGCATTGCCGCCGCGCCGCGGCTCAGCCAGAATGCGGCGCTCTGGCGAGCAGCGCGCGGCCGATCCCCATCGCGCGCCACGCGCAGGAGGGTGGGCCAGGGTGACACGCTGTCCGCCAGGAACATCGGAAGCATGGCCTCGCCGGCCGCGCGCCCGGAGCCGTGCTCGGCCACGCCGCCCAGGAGTGCCACGGCCTCCGCGACGCTCGCCCTACCGAGATCGCGCGTACCGTCGGGCGTCCGCGCCGGCACCGGGCCGACGTAGGTGCGTAGCCGCATCACCGCGCCGTCGGCAACGGTGGCAACCACGCGCACCGGCCCCGGTAGGCACGCGGACTCCAGTGCGTCCTCGGACCGACCATACACCGTGGCCTCGTTGGCGATGCGCGACGCGCCGCCGGCGGAATCGCGGATGAAGGAGCGGCCGTCGCCGCACACGCCGGCCCGCGCCGTGAAGGTGAACTGCACCGTGCCATTGCCGGCCGATGCGAGGCGCTGGTCCAGGGACTGCGCGCCGAGCGGGCGCGAGGCCATTGCGGTCGTGAACGCCCACGCGCACGAGAGCACCGTCGCCGTGCGCGGCGGGAGTGCACTGTGGAGCAGCGATCGTCTCATCGGAGCACCATCTGTTCGAGGAACTTCACGGCCCGCGGATCGTGGCTCTGGCCGAGCCAGAACAGTGCCTGACGACGCACGTCGCGCTCCGGATCATGCTGCGCGAGGTCCATCAGCGCGTCGAGTGCCGCGGCATCGTGGCGCTGCGAGAGCACGAACGTGTAGTGCCGGCGGATGTCAGGATCGTGGAGCCGCGCCTTCAGGGCGACGAGCTCTCCGGTAGGCGACCGTCCCTGCCCGAGCCAGAAGAGTGCCTGCTTCCGCGCGTGCTCCGACTGCGACGTGTCGGTGACGACGCTCGCGAGCCACGCGCCGGCGCTCGGCGACTCGGAGCGGGAAACGGCCAGAAACACGTCGTCGCGCAGCTTCGTCGAGAGTGTCGGGTACAGCGCGCGCAGGAAGCGGACATCCTCGTCGCTGATGTCATCGTTCGCGAGCGCGATGATCGCGGCACCGCGGACGCCCTCGTCGATGGCCGCATCGCGCACGACGGCGCGGAGGGTATCGTGCGCCGCGCCGTCGTCGTAGGTGGCCATCCAGAAGACCGCGTGCTTCCGGGTGTCCTCCCGCACGTCGGTGTTCCGGGCCAGCCGCGCGAGATCGGGCCAGAGTGCCACGCTATCGGCGATGGCGGCCGCATCGAGTGCGTCATCCCCGGTGCGGCCCGGGATCCGAATGGATTCCGCGAGGAAATAGCGGGCGGCCTCCGGGGCGGACAGCAGGCCGAGATCGACTGCGCTGTCCGCCGCGGACGAGGGGGCTCCCATGCGAATGCGGATGCTCACGGTCTCGCCCCCCTCCCGTCGGAGCGCGACGTGCGCGGGGCCGGCGTAGCAGATCTCCGGATCGCCGGAGGCGCGCGTTCCGGAGCGCGAGGCGATCACGATGCCGTTGACACTCAGCCGCATCCCGCCGGCGCTCCCGTCGCCGCAGATGCCCGGACGCGTGGCGTAGGCGAGGCGCACGGTACCGTCGTGTACCGCCGCGACGCGCTGAGAGATCGACTGGCCCTGCAGGCCGGGTGCGCCGGCCAGCAGCACCCCGGCCAGCACGGCCACTGGCGTCGGGGCGCGTCGGGCAATTCCGAAAACCCGGATGGTGATCATTTGTTAATGATCTCCAGGAGGAACTTCGTGACCCTCGGATCGTGCTTCTGCCCAAGCCAGAAGATCGCCTGTTTGCGGAGATCGCGATCCGGATCGCTGGACGCGATGTCCATCAGCTTGTTCGTGGCCGCCGCGTCGTGGCGCTGCGAGAGCACGAAGATCAGGTGATTCTGGAGCTCCGGCTGGCCGCGCGTCTCGTCGTACAGTGAGACGAGCTCCGCGACGGTCACGCCGTGCTGTGCCGCCCAGAAGATCGCGTTCTTGCGGGCATCCAGCGGCGCGCTCTTGTCCCTCGCGAGATCCAGTAGCCACCGGGTGGCCTCGGGTCCGCCGGACTGCGCGCTCGCCTGGATGATGCGGCTGCGGATCTCCTCGCTCGTGGTCTTGTGGAACAGATCGCGGAGGAAACCGAGCTCGGTACCGCCGCCGCGCTGGCCCAGCCAGAACACCGCCTGCGCGCGTGCTTCGGCCGGCCTGCTCTCGTCTTCCGCGAATCGGCGCAGCGTGGCGAGGCTCCGCTCGTCCCCGATCTGTGACAGGGCGAAGATCGCCTTGTCGCGGATCGCGTCGTCGCTGGTGGACGTGAGGATCGAATCCAGCGCCGCCGCGGCACGCGGCGAGCGTGTCTGACTCAGCCACTGGATCGCCTCGCCGCGCACCTCCTCGCTCGGATCGGTGCGTGCGGCCTCCAGCAGCAGCGAGGAGACCTCGTCACCGCCTTTCTGCGAGAGGATGAACACGGCCTGCTTGCGCAGCCGCTCGGAGCATGCATCGCGTCGCGCGAGCACCTGTTTCAGAATCGGAATGGCCGACTCCGATTCCATCTGCATGAGACCCTGCAGCGCCGCCAGCCGCATGTCGTCGTCCTCGCTCGGGCAGCCGCGCTCCCTGGGGAGCTGGTTCGCGAGCTCGGTCGTTCGCCGCGCCGCCTCCGGATCTCCCTGCTTCGCCTGGGCCACCAGCAGTCGTGCGCGCAGGTCCTTCGCGTCGCGCCGGGTGCGTGCATCCGGATACTCCTGGTCCATTCGATCGAGCGCCGCGAGCGCCGCATCGCGATCCTGCTGCCGCCCCAACTGGAAAAGCGCCCACGCTCTCCAGTAGAGCGCATCACCGGCGTATTCGGATTTCGGATACTGTTCCGTGATGCGGGCGAAGAGCTGCTCGGCACGCCGGTAGTCCTCGTCCGCGATCGCCTGGCGCGCGACACGCCAGAGGGAGTCCGCGGGGTCGGCCGGCGCCCACGAGGCGGCCGGCAGTCGCCGTTCGCCCGCGGTCTCTGCCGTGATGCCCGCGCGTGCCGCAGGCCAGACGGTGGGGCGGGGCATGGGGGCGACGGAGTGTACCGACGCCGCCGCAGCCAGTGCCGAGATGCCAATGATGATACTCTTCACGATGTGCTCTCCTCAGGTGCCAGCGGGCTGCGGCCCG
This sequence comes from Gemmatimonadaceae bacterium, assembly GCA_035273185.1. Lineage (GTDB taxonomy): Bacteria > Gemmatimonadota > Gemmatimonadetes > Gemmatimonadales > Gemmatimonadaceae > AG2. Next base: position 6,504 of record DATEPM010000020.1, on the reverse strand, counting down.
CCTGGGATGGTCGTCCGCAACTTGGAGATCACGCCGCGGCGCTCGATGGTCTGCTCGATGAGGTCGAGCTCCTGCGCGTGATGCGGTTCGGTGTTGGAGTACTGCGCGATCTGCACGAGCACGAGCTCGAGATCATCCAGCAGGCGGCGCATGGTGGGATCCTGCGCGGCCGCGGAGGCGCGCAGCAGCCGCGTGGTGCCCAGGAGGTCGCGAGCCCATGCTGTCAGCTGCGCATCCACCCGGCCAGCGCGTGCCTCTGCACGGAAGGAGGTGAGCATCGCCTCCGTTCCCACCAGATGCTCCGCGACCGCCAGCCGGTACGCGGTGTTCGGGGCGTGCCCCGGTTCGGTGACACCAGGTCCGGCCGCGCCCTCGAGCGCCCGCGGGGGTGACGATGACGGCGGCGAGGACGACGGCGATCCGGCGGCCGGCGCGGCCGCGAGCGCACGTTTCGTGGCGGCACCGGCAGTATCGAGAGTGTCAGTGCCGGATGTCGACGCCGTCAGGCCAGGAGTGGAGGAAGGGCCGGCGGTGGCGATCGCCGCCGCACCGGGGGGCCGGCTGCGGCGCTCGGACTCGCGTCCGATCGCGACCCCGAGCAGCAGCACCGCGGCCGCCGCGACCGCTGCGGCGCCACTCCAGATCCAACGCCGCGGATGCCGTTGCGAGGCATCCCGCTCCAATGTCGCATGCGGACCGCTCGCGCGCGCGGCCTGCACGCGCGCCCACATGCGCTCACGCGGGGGCTCACCGGGCGCATTGTACGCCCGCGCCGCAGCGCGTAGCTGCTCGTCCATACGATTGTCCGAATCGTGCGTCATACGCTGTAATCCCTGGCAAACGGTGCCAGCGCGGTGCGCAGCTTCGCGCGCGCGTCGAACAGCCGTGCCTTCGAGGTGCCTGCCGGAATGCCGAGCGTCTGACCGATCTCCTCGTGGGTGTAGCCTTCCACGTCGTGCATCAGGTACACGATCCGCAGCTTGTCCGAGAGGCCGTCGATCGCCTGAAACAGCCGCACCCGCAGATCGGGAGGGAGCTCACGCGACTCGCTCGCCAGCAGGGGCAACTCGCTGATGTCGGTGGTCGTCAGTCGCATTCGCTTCACCCTGCGCATCCCGTTGAGCGTAACCGATACCGCGATGGAGTGCAGCCAGGTGGCGAGCGATGCCTCGCCGCGATACTGCGAGAGTCGCTCGAACGCCCGGATGAACGTCTCCTGCGTGAAGTCCTCCGCGAGGTCGCCGTCCCCGGCCATCCGGTACACCAGCCGGTACACGCGCTCCACGTGCGCGTCGTACAGCGCGCGCTCGGCCTCCGGATTGCCGGCGCGGCACCGGGCGATCAGATCGCGATCCGGGTTCACGCGTGAGGCGCGGACAGAGAACGGGAACGGCGTCGTGCCGACGAGTGGAAGAGCGGTGGGATCGGACATTCCTCGGTTGCCGCTGCCGGCGGGGGCGCGTTGCGATCCGGCGACGTGATCACCGCGACCGCCCGCGTTCCCTCTGGCAGGTGCCGCTGCGTTTCCCCATAGACACGGTCGTCGGGGAAAGGGTTGGGTCGGCGCTCCTCAGCCGTCCAGGGCGTCCGCGAAGCGCCGGACCACCTCTGCCACCGGCAACACGTCGGCGATGCCGTCCACGCTCTGGCCGGCCTGCCAGTACTCCTGGGCACCGCGGCTGCTGAGCGCGGATCGCTTCAGGCGATGCAGCGAGCGGAGCGCATAGAGCGTACGCATCAGATGCTTGGTGCGCCGTGTGCGAAGCAGGAACCGCGCAAGTGGTCCGGCGCGCGTACCCAGCCGGGTGACGTACTCGTTGCGGATCACCGCGACCGGCAGGCCCGTGAGCCGCTCGGTGAGCACGATGTCGCTGGCGTTGGCGTCGAGGATGGCCTGCTTGTACTCGGGATGCGCCGCGCACTCGGTGGTGGCGATGAAGCGCGTTCCGAGCTGCGCGCCCGCGTAGCCGAGGTCGAGCGCGGCGCGGAACGCCGCCGGCTCGCCGATACCGCCCGCACATACCACCGGGAGCCCGAGGTCGTGCACCTCCGCGTAGAGCTGCTCCGCGTCAAGCCGCCCCGCGTGGCCGCCGGCGCGGGCGTTGACCCCAATGAGCCCGTGCACGCCGCCGTCGCGCGCCTTGAGCGCCCACCGGCGCTCCGTGACGTCGTGATACACGACGCCCCCCGCGGGCACGATGAGATCGACGACCCAGCGCGGATTCCCCAATGACGTGATGAAAAAGCGCACCCCCTCCTCGAGGGCGATCTCGATCCATCGCAGCATCCGGTCGCGGTAGGCGCGCGACGACTGTTCGATGAGCGCGTTCATCCCGATCGGCCGGTCCGTGAGCCGGCGAATGCGCCGCAGCCCGGCCCGGAAGTCGTGGCCGTAGACGTACGTGAGCGATACGGGTTGGACGATGCCGACCGCCCCCGCGGCGGAGGCGGCCGCCACGAGCTCGGGATTGGAACACGGGTACATCGCGCCGCAGATGAGCGGGACGGCGATGTGGGCGTCGCGGGTGAGCGCGGTGTGGCGGACCATGATCGAGGACGAGCAAACGACGCGGACAGCCGACCGGCTGTCCCGCATACTGAGCCGCGGTGGCGAACGGGTCAGGGCACCGCGACGAGGGCGAGCGTCGTCTGGTACTTCGCATTGATCGCGGCGATGATCCCGTTCGCGATCAACGCGTTGCCATGTGCCGTGGGATGAACGCAGTCCAGCGACAGCGCGAGCCCGCACGGATTCGTGGCACTTGTGAAGTCCACGATGGCCTTGACATCCGCGGTGCCTCGCAGGGCCGACAGCGCCGATTTCAGATCGTAGTACGCAAACCCGAGGCTATCCGCCTTTGCCTTGAGAAACGTGTTGTAGCCCGCGACGGCGCCGCTGACGGCGGCCTGCTCGGTGGCATCGAGCACGAAGATGTCGCCCAGCAGCGGATAGTTCGGATCGGGAGCCTTGTCGCAGCTGATCGTCGTGGGGTGCTGACCTGACTTGATGGCGGTGATGATGTTCAGCGAGATCAGCGACGCGCTGGTCGCGCAGTTCGGGAGCACCGTCACGGTCTTCCCCGTGGCCGCGTTGAGCGCGGCCCCCGCGGCGGGATTGGCGAAGACTGGTCCGGGTACCAGCGCCGGAATCGCCGTGACGTCGGGAACGTTGACGATCACGCCCTGGAGCGTGGGCAGGGCATCGGTGAGCTGCGTCGTGAGCGCGGCGTAGCTCGACTCGAAGCTCGTCTCCGGCGTGAGTCCGGTGGTCACGCCCGGGGTCGGGGTGAGCAGACCGCTGAGGGCGGCGCCGAGAGCGTTGTTCGGTCCGAGCTCGATGGAGACGAACGTCGGACGTGCCTCGATCGCGCGCTGCGCCTGCGTCTTCCCGCCGAGGACCAGCTGGGTGAGAACGTTCGCCTTCGGGCCGACGGGCATGGTGGCGTCGAAGGTCTCCGCACCGGGCACGGCCACGTTGTTGAGAATGTCCGTCGCGGAGGCGGCATTGCGCAGGGCGCACGGGGGCGCGCTCGCCCCGCCGAGGCGCGCACCGGTCTGGAAGTTCGTTATGGGCGGCGGACAGCCGGGAAGCGCGAGCGATGGATAGGCGAAACGCGTGCGCATCTGCTGCGCGAGCAGAGAGGGGAAGCTCTGTCGCTGCGTGTTGTCGTTGATGCCGTCGGACTGATAGCCCGCCGCGATGCTGTTGCCGATCGAGACGTAGCTCTGAAAGATGGCGTTGGCGCCCGTCGCCTTCGGTCCCAGGACGATGGCGTCGCTATCGTGACAGCCCGCGGCGGCGCCGGCGAGCACGAGCACGGCGGCGGCGCGCGCGAGAATGCGCTTCGACATTCGAATGTCTCCCTGACGCACGGTTCAGAATGAAGCCTTGAGGCTTAATGAGAAGATGTTCGCCGAGAGCGAGTACACTCCGGTGTTCAGCTGGTCCGCGGTCTGGTCGCGGCTGGTGCGCTCGTCGATGCGGCCGCGGCGGCCCGGTGTGGCGACATGAAGGTACGCCGCGTCCAGCACGAAGCGCCCCAGCAGCGGCAGTGATGCGCCGAGCGTGTAATTCGCGCGATCCTGGTCCGGCAGCAACGGGGTGACCGTTTCGTCGGGGGCCGCGGCCGCGACACCCGCAAACCCGGCGCGCAGGCGCAGGTCGTTCGCGAAGCGCCGCTCCACGCCCAACCGGATGGACGAGGAGTTGTTATAGTCCTCGATCAACGTGCGATCGGGTGTCCTCGAGTTGGAGAAGTCGATCGGCAGGTCCTTGAACGCGCTGTACCCGATCCACGCGTAATCCGCCTCCAGCTCCCAGCCCGGCAAGCCGGTGTACGCGAACCCGAGCTGGATCTGGCCGGGGTGGGTGATCTTGGTGCTCACCTTCTGCGCGCCGAGCGCGCTGTCGGGCTGGAATTGAGCCTGCACCAGGGCGTCGATCTGCGTGCCTGCGACGAAGGGCGGCGTCACGGTCCCCCCGACAATCAGCCCGGTGGATACCTGTTGAAAGGTCGCGTCGGCATCACTGTACCTGAACGTGATGGGCGTGAGCACCCGCAGGCCCATGGTCCACGACGGCGAGAGCTTTCCCTCCACCCCGAGATGTGCGCCGTACCCCCAGGCACTTCCCTTGAGCCGTGCCCTCGCGAACTCGCTGCGGCGAGGAATACCCAGATTGGCAAACGTGAACGCGGTTCCCGGCACCGTCTGTTCGGAGAGGTCCACGCTCTGGATCAGTTCCACCGATGAGTGTCCGATGATCGGGCCGCCGCCGACGCTCCACCGCGGAGTGATCTGCCACGCAACGTTCGGTTGCGTGTAGATCGTCTGCAACGACGCCTTTCTGGCCTCGAAGCGGCCCGGGAAGCTGTCCGTCCACCGTGAGGTCAACCCGTACGGCACGTATGCGCCGATGCCGAGCGCCAGCTGGCTCGCCGGAGCGTGGTGGCTCAGATAGAAATGCGGCACCACCGACGTGGGCACGTCGCTCTCGTACGTGCGAAAGGTCGTATCCTGTTCGAACTGGCCATTCACGGGAATGGCCGTGGCGCCCAGCGCCAGCGACCAGCCGGAGAGCGTGGTGAGCGCGGCGGGATTCCAGTAGATCGCCGACGCATCGTGACAGCCCGTGGCTGTTGCGGCAAAGGCGCGCCCGATACCGCAGGCACTGAGCTCGTTCAATCCAAATCCCTGGCCGCGTGCCGCGGCCGGAACAGCGACTAGTGCCAGCGCCATCCAGTACCGTGAACCACGGTGGAGCTGCATGTCCATCCTCCTGTGAGTGGCACGAGCACGCGGGCTGCGCGCCCGCCGCGCCCAAGCCGGTGCCGTGCAGCACGTCCGGATCGCGCGAAGGTCAGGCAGGTGTGAAGTGGAGCAGAAAGCGAAGAGCACCGAGCGGATTCAGCGCGCGGTAATATAGGAGGCGCCAGTGCCACTGTCGCGCCCCAGTTTGCGCGCGGCGGGCCGCGGGCCGCGGATCACGCAGCTGTGCGCTCACGGGGTGAGCACGAGCGCCGCGTAGCCGCGCGTCCGGCGGGCGAAGGGTGCATCGAGCGACCGGGCGATCCCGATGCGGGCCCGGGCGCCGGGCGTGCCGATCACGAAGAGCGGCGAAATCTGAAAACTTGCTTCAAGACCGGCCACGCGATGCCAGCGCGCAAAGCGGCCGGATCCATCACGAACGCTTGCGCCCCAATAGAACGGGGAAAACGCGCCCATCGGTGCGGCCATCCGATAGGCGAGCAATCGCTCGCCCGTGGCTACCCCGGCGGGGAGCGCCGGCATCACCACGCGCTGTGAAAGCAGCGACGGATCCACCAGCGACGAGGCGGGACCGCCGACCGCGAATCGCTCGAATACCGGAGCAGAGGCCGACACGCGGCCATACGTGGCCTCCGCGTCCAGGGGTAGGGGCGCCGCGCCCCCGAGCGACACAGCCCCGTGTACGAGCATGCGCTCATAGCGCTCGGGCGTCACCGCCCTGCCGGTGCGTCCCAGCGTGGCCGCCAGTTTGAGGCCCTCGGTGAGGGTGGCCCCACCGCTGCCCTGCCGTGCCGATGTTCCCAGGGTGGCGAAGGCGAGATCGCGCCGGCGCCGCCCCGGTGCCGGCGCGCTGGCACCTGCTGTACCGCCGAACGGCGACAGACGGGCGATGGATCCACCAAAGCCCCCGTCAATCTGCGCGAGATCCAGCGCGTGCGCGAAGTCGGCCCGGATGCTCAGGCCCCGCAAGTCGCTGCCGGGCAGGATCGCGGGTGGAAACCCGGCGGGTACGCCCTCTCGCGCGAGGAACACGTCCGCGCGGACCGTCGGACGCGTGCCGCGCCACGCCGTCTGCACGGCGGCGCCCCGCCAGGCGTCGCCGAACCCCAAGGCGCCCTGCGCCAGCAGTGAGAGCCGGCCGACAACGTCATTGTTGGTCAACGCAATCCCGAGGACACTGCCTCCAGCGCCGGTGAGCCCAGCAGGAAACCAACGCGTGGAGCGTGGCCCCAGCCC
>DATEPM010000019.1:0-4535 GCA_035273185.1 Gemmatimonadaceae bacterium | reverse complement strand
CGCGGCGGCCCCTCGAGCATCTCCGACGAGGAGCCCCGAGGACCGGCGCGCCCTCGGCCTGAGCCTTGCAAATCGCATCCTCGCCATGCGATGCCCGAGTGTTCCGCGGGCGTGGGTGGCGGCGAAGAGGAGAGAGGCACGCGTGGCGCTCGTGATGTTCGCGCTCCTCATCCTGGCCACGCCGCGTCTGCGCGCGCAGTCGACCAGGAACGACCAGCGCGAGTCGCCCGAAGTGCGCCGACTCGTGCTCCACGGCGTGGACCACGTGGACCGGCGCGATCTCGCGAAGAGCCTCTCCACCCAGGCGTCGCAGTGCAAGAGCCTCCTGCTCGAGGTCTTCTGCCTGTTCAGCAAGTCGCCCACGTTCATGGACAAGCACTACCTGGACCGCACCGAGCTCGCGCGCGACCTGTTGCGTATTCGCGTCTACTACTGGAAGCGCGGCTACCGCGAGGCCAGCGCGGACAGCGCCGTCGCGCGCAACGGCACGGGGGTCACCGTCACATTCAACGTGACGGAGGGGCCGCCCACCCTCATCACGGCGATCCGGGTGGACTACGATTCGACGCTGGTCTCCGAGCGCACGCGCAAGCGACTCACCACGCTGCATGCCGGCGAGCCGCTCGATCTGCTCGCGCTGGACACCATGCGGCTGAACTTCCAGAACGAGATGTGGCAGCGTGGGTACAGCGACGCCGTCGTGGACACCGCGATCGCCGTGCACGACTCCACGCACACCGCGGCCGTCGCGATGCGCGTCGTCCCGAACTGGCCGACGTCGGTGGGCAACGTCGTGGTCAGCGGAAATCAGCGAGTGAGCACTCAGACCATTCTGGACATCATCAGTCTGCGGCCCGGGCAGCCGTTCCGGCGCCAGGACATGCTGCAGAGCCAGCGCAGTCTGTACGAGTCGAGCCTCTTCCGCCTCGCCGCCATCCTGCCGCCCACGGGCGACAGCATCAAGACGCTGCAGATCCAGGTGATCGAGGCCCCCCTGCACGAGGCGCGCGCCGGCGGCGGCTTCGACAACATCCAGTTCGGCCAGCTGCAGGCCGCCTACACCAGCTACAACCTCCTGGGCGGCGCGCGCCGGCTGGACATCACCGGCACCGCGGGGAATCTGCTCGCGCCCAGTCTCAACGGCCGCTGGCCCTTCGCGGACGTGCCGAACCTCTTCGCGGTGGAGAACGACCGCGCGTTCCTGCAGCCCACGTGGACGGGGAGCATCGACTTCAAGCAGCCCTCCTTCCTGCGGCGGCCGGCCGATCAGTTCGGCCTCGGCATCTTCGCACACCGGCGCATGGAGCCCGGCATCTACATCGACCGGGGGTACGGCGCGCAGGCCACGCTCACACACAAGTTCTCGGACAACGCACCCGCGAGCCTGAACTATCGCTATGAGGTCACGCGCGTGGACGCCGGCGATGTGTACTTCTGCGTCAACTACGGCATCTGCGACACCACCACCATCTCCGCCGTGCGGTCCCACGGGATTCTGTCCCCGCTCACCCTGACGAGCTTCGTCGATCGCAGCGATCGGCCGTTCAACCCCACGCAGGGGTACGTGGCGCATCTCAGTCTGGAGCACGCGTCGCGCTACACGGCCTCGGACTACCGCTACAACCGCGCCTCGGGCGATGTGGCGGCCTACTGGCACCCATCCAACAGCTCCAACGTCTTCGCCGGACATCTGCGATTGGGCATCGTGCGTCCCATGCGGAGCTCGCGCGGAGACACCGTGCTGCACCCGCGTTCGCGGTTCTACGCCGGCGGCGCGATGTCGGTGCGCGGCTACGGGGAGAACCAGCTGGGACCGCGGGTACTCACCATCGCGCCGGAGCTCCTGCGCCACCAGCAGGTCGACCAGAATGGTGACACGACCTACACCTGCGCGCCGAGCATTCCAATCACGCAGTGCGACCCCAACGCGGCCGGGCTGCCGGACAAGAACTTCGATCCGCGCCCCGTGGGCGGAACCTCCGTGGTCGAGGCGAGCGTGGAGTGGCGCTTTCCGCTGATCCTGCAGCTCGACGGCGCCGTGTTCGTGGACGGCGCGATCGTCGGCAACTCGAAGCTGTCCTCGTTCTCCGACATCGGATCGATCGCGAGCCTCGCGAACACGACGAGCGCCATCACCCCCGGCTTCGGCATACGGTATAACTCGCCGGTGGGTCCCGTCCGCGTGGACGTGGGCATCCGGCCGCTGATCTCCGAGGATCTCTCCGTCATCACCGCCGATTCCACGAGCGGAGACCGGCGGCTGGTGACGCTCGCCACGAAGCGCACGTACACCAGCGGCGGCAAGACGCTGCTCAGCCGTCTCATGCTGCACTTCTCCATCGGGCAGGCCTACTGATGTCACCGGCACAGTACCGCATCGGCCGCGTGCTCCTCGGCATCGTCACGGCGGTGCTCGGCCTCGTGGCGCTGGCCGCGATCGTCGTGGTGGTGCTCACGGCCACCGACTGGGGACACGAGCGCATTCGGAGATTGGCCCTCGGCCAGTTCGGCCACCTGGTGCACGGCCAGCTGAGCATCGGCCGCATCAGCGGCAATCTGCTGACCGGGATGACCCTCCACGACGTTTCCATCCGCGACAGCACGGGGGCGCCCTTCGTGGCTGCGGAGGAGATCAGCGCGAAGTACGCGCTCGGCGCGCTGCTCGGCAAGAAGATCTGGCTGAGCGACGTCACGGTCGTGCGCCCCACGATCGTGCTCGACCGGCCGCCGGGCGGCGAGTGGAACTATCAGCGCATCTTCCCGCGCTCCGCCAACAACCAGCCGAACCAGCCGCCCGGCTTCGGCTCGTGGATCAAACTGGAGAACGTGACCGTGGTGGACGGACATCTCATCGTCCTCTCCCCCTGGCACCCCAATGCGCAGCTGAGCGCGGCCGCGCAGGACTCGGTAGCGCGCGCTGCCCTCGACGGCGCCTCGCGGCTGATGGTGGTGCGCGCGCCGACGGCCGATTCCGGCCAGGCACCCTATCAGAAGGTGGTGGAGCTGCGCGCCATCGACGCGAAGCTGCCGTTGCTGCTGCTGGCCGAACCGAATGCCGCGCACCGGCTGGCACGCGTAGCGTCGCTGCGAATGACGGCACTGCCCTTCCGGCCGCCCGCGGCGGTCGTGACGGACATGCGCGGCGACTTTCCCTTCGACAACGACTCCCTCTGGTGGCATGGGGTGCAGGCCACCCTGCCGGCATCACGCGTGAGCGGCGACGGGAGCTACGCCTTCAGCTCGGGCGACATGATGCTGAAGCTGCGCGGGACCCCGGCCGCGCTGGCCGATCTGCGCTGGTTGTATCCGCGACTCCCGTCCGAGGGACAGGGGACGCTCGACTTCGCCCTGCGCTGGCACGCCGGCATCGATGACTACACCGCCACAAACGCCGACGTTCGCGTGGGCGACACGCGCGTGCAGGGGAGCTTCGGGCTCACGCTCTCGGACACCTTCGCGCTGCACGACACCGATCTCCGATTCGCGAACTTCGATACACGCCTCGCCGAACAGCTGATCCCCGGCTTTCAGTCGCCCCGGCGGGGCACACTCACGGGCCAGGCCGCCGTCAACGGGGGGAAGCACGCGCTCCGGGTGGACGGGGACGTGGCGTTCTCCGACGGCCGCACCGGCACCAGCCGCGTGGCGGCGAACGGCTTCGTCGGCATGCTGGAGGGTGGCGGGCTGCACGCCAGCGACCTCCGGCTGCAGCTGCACCCCGTTCAGGTGGAGCTCGCGAAGGCGTTCGTGCACTCGGGCACGCCGCTGCCGGTCTCCGGGGTGGTGACCGGCACGGGGATCGTGAACGGCACGACCCGAACGCAGCTGGTGGCGCTGGTGGATGTCACGCACGACGACCGCGGCGACCGCTCGCACCTGAATGGCCGCGCCGCGGTGCGGCTCCCAGTGGCCGGCGGTACGCCGTGGCTGGACGTGAACGTCGTGGCGCGGCCGCTGTCGCTCGCGGAGGTGGGGCGCTTTGCGCCGGCGGCGGGACTGCAGGGCAGCGCCGCCGGCCCGATTCACCTCGTCGGGACGTTAGGCAACCTGCGGCTGGCCAGCGACCTGCGCCTGCCGGACGGCGGCCAGCTGGTGTCGCGCGGCGCCCTCGATCTGTCCGGCGCCACCAAGGGCTACGACCTGGCGGTCGGCATGAAGGTGTTCAACCTGCGTACCGTGCTGGCGAAGGCACCGACCACGTCGCTCACGCTCCAGGCTACTGGGAAGGGCGTGGGCTTCAGTCCCGCGACGATGCGCGCGGCGTTTGCGGCGGACTTCAGCGCGTCGAAGCTGGACAGCATCGCGCTGGATAGCGGCACCGTTCGCGTGGCGATCGCCAATGGCCTGGCCACCGTCCAGCGCCTGCAGCTGCTCGGATCGCACGCGGTGGTGCAGGCGAATGGCGCCTTCGGCCTCGCGGCAGCCCGGAGCGGCACGTTGACGTACCGGGTGGCCGTGGACTCCGTGGGAGCGCTGGACCGGCTGCTGCCGCACACGAGTCCGGACACCGGCGCGGTGCCCCCGCGGCCCGGCCT